>CAVZNE010000067.1:0-3542 GCA_963776445.1 Terriglobales bacterium | reverse complement strand
ACGGATGTAACCTGTGAAGGAAGCGCGTGCGAAACTTTGGTGTGGCTGCGCGAGCTAAATGAGCCATTCTTCTGGGTTTGCGCAGAGTCATTGCCAGAAATCGGGAAAGTGTGAGAAACTTGCGCGTCTTTCCACTTAGGCACGGCGCTCACGCGAGGCGATAAATCCCATGGCAAGCTCACTGCTTCTGGCAATCATGAGTATCCGATCCGGTCGAGAGTTTCCGGCTGCTCTTTGCCTGCTCGGGATTCTTCTTTTTCCGGCGGCCCTGGCGCATGCCGCGGACGGCCCCAGCCTGGCCATCAAGGTGGATCAGGTGGGCTATCCGCTGGACGGGCCCAAGGTTGCCCTGGTCAGTTCCGCCGCAGAGACTTTTTACATCAAGCGCGCCGGCGACAATGAGGTGGTGTTTCACGGCAAGCTCACCGCAGCCGCGAGCGACGCCAACACCGGCGACCTGGTGCAGGCGGCGGATTTTTCCGGACTGCGCAGGCCCGGAACCTACTACATTGAGATCCCCGGCGTGGGCCGCAGTTGGACCTTTACGGTAGATCGCAACGTCTTTGAGCACACCTATTTCATGGCCATGCGCGCCTTCTACGGGCAGCGCTGCGGAACAGCGGTGGACATGGGGGCGGAATTCCCCGGCTTCACGCATCCCGCCTGCCACTTGCACGGCGAGTTTCACGCATCCTCGGGCGCCAAAGGTCCGCGCGATAATGTGGGCGGCTGGCATGACGCGGGCGACTACGGCCGCTATGTGGTCAACTCCGGCATCAGCACCGGAACATTACTGTGGGCGTGGGAAATCTTCTCGCCCCGGCTCAAGAACATCTCGCTGAAGATTCCGGAAAGCGGCAACGGGACGCCCGACATTTTGAACGAAGCGCGCTGGAACCTGGAGTGGATGCTGAAGATGCAGGACGACGATGGCGGCGTCTGGCACAAGCAGACCAGCGAGCGCTTTCCCGGCTTCGTCGCTCCGGAACAAGACACGCTGCCCAGCCTGGTGATGGGCACGGGCGCAGCACCGTACAAAAGCACCTGCGCTACTGCGGATCTTGCTGCAGTGGCCGCCGTTGCCGCGCGTGTCTACCAGCCCTACGACGCCAAGTTTGCCGCGCAGGCGCTGGACGCGGCCGAGCGGGCATGGGCCTGGACGGAAAAGTATCCCGATGTGACCTTCAAGAATCCGCAGGGCGTGAACACCGGAGAGTATGGCGACTCAAGCTGCAAGGACGAGCGCTTATGGGCCGCGGCGGAACTGTGGCGCACTACCGGCAAGCCTGCGTACAACGATTTCTTCAAAACAAATTATGCGGAGTTTCTGCCCTCTCTCGATTCCCCTCCGGCAGAGAATTGGAGAACGGTTGAGCCGATGGGGCTGTGGACCTATGCGCTTGCTCACCGCAAGGGCGCGGACGCCAAGGCGGCGCAGGCCATCCGGGAGCGGACTGTGGCGGCAGGGCATGCGGTGGTGGAGCGGACGGGCGGCAATCCTTACCGCACCAGCATGCAGACCAAAGACTATGTGTGGGGCTCGAATGGCGTGGCGGCGGGCTATGGCGTGTATCTGCTGATCGCCAACCAGTTCCAGCCGAACCCCGCCTTTGTGGATGCGGCGCGGGATAACCTGCACTATCTGCTCGGTCGCAATACGTTCTCGCTGTCGTGGGTCACGCAGGTGGGCGAACACGCATTCCAGCATCCGCACCATCGGCCCAGCGGCGATGGCAAGCACGCGCAGCCCTGGCCGGGTTTGCTTTCCGGCGGGCCAAACGCCGGGCGGCAAGACGACGTGCTGGCCGCGCTGCCCAAGGATTTACCGCCGGCGAAGGTTTATGCCGATCAGTTGGCTTCGTATGCAAGCAATGAGATTGCAATCAACTGGCAGGCGTCGCTGGTGTTTTTGTTGGTTGGTGAACTGCGGTAGCGAGCCGGAGTGAGTACGAACTGAGTTTCCTGGGGCGAAGCGCGAAAGACACATGCGCGTCGCAACGCTGTTGTACCGTTCGCCGGCATCGGCCTGAAAGTCAGCATTGCGTTTCCCGCGGAGCGCGGACAAACCATGCCGTCTGCAGAAATGGGGAGATTGAATGCAGCTTCACGTTGTGGATATGGTCATCATCGTTGCCTACCTGATGAGCACGGTGTTTATTGGCTACTGGGTTTCAAAGCGCGCTTCGCAGAACATGCAGGCCTACTTTCTGGGCGGCAACAAGATGCCCTGGTATGTGCTGGGCATCTCCAACGCCTCGGGAATGTTCGATATCAGCGGCACCATGCTGCTGGTCTACTGGATGTTCATCTACGGCATCAAGAGCGTGTGGATTCCCTGGCTGTGGCCGACCTTTAACCAGATCTTCCTCATGGTCTACCTCTCCTCGTGGCTGCGCCGCTCCAAGGTCATGACCGGCGCGGAGTGGATCAAGACGCGCTTCGGCACCGGACGAGGCGCGCAACTGTCGCACATGATCGTGGTGCTTTATGCGTTTGTCAGCATCATTGGATTCTTTACCTACGGCTTCAAAGGCATCGGCAAATTTGCTGCGACGTTTCTGCCCTGGCATCTTTCGCCCAATCAGTATGCGTTGATCCTGATCGCCATCACGGCGGTTTACGTCATCAAGGGCGGCATGATCAGCGTGGTCATCACCGAGGTGGTGCAGTTTGTCATCCTGGCCATCGCCTCGTTTGCCGTGGGCATTATCGCCATGGTCAAGGTGGCTCCCGGCATGCTGCAAAAGATGGTGCCCGCGGGGTGGGACAACCTCTTCTTCGGTTGGAATTTGAATCTGGACTGGTCCACGCTGCTGCCCTCGGCCAGCGAGAAGATCGCCCAGGACGGCTATGGACTGTTCGGCTTCTTCGTCATGATGCTGCTCTTCAAGGGCGTGCTGATTTCGGCGGCCGGCCCCGCGCCCAACTACGACATGCAGCGCGTGCTCTCTTCGAAGAACCCGCGCGAAGCTTCGATGATGAGCGCCTGGGTCAACATCGTGCTCACTCCTCCCCGCTACTTCCTGATCATCGGGCTTACGGTTCTGGCCGCGGTGTTTTTCAACAGCAACATCAAAGCCATGGGCCCCAACATGGACTTCGAACTGGTGCTGCCCATGGCGCTGGGCCGATTTGTTCCCGCCGGCCTGCTGGGCTTCCTGATCGCCGGGCTCCTGGCCGCCTTCATGTCGAACTTTGCGGCCACCGTGAACGCGGCGCCACCGTATTTTGTCAACGACATCTACAAGCGCTTCATCAATCCCAATGCGCAGCCCAAGACTTATGTGCGCCTCGCCTATCTCAGCTCGTTTGTTGTCGTGCTGATCGGCATCCTGATCGGCTGGAACGTCACCTCGGTCAACTCGGTGGTGTTGTGGATCGTTTCCGGGTTGTGGGGCGGCTACACGGCTTCCAATGTCTTGAAATGGTACTGGTGGCGCTTCAACGGCTACGGCTACTTCTGGGGCATGATCACCGGCATCGCCTCTGCGCTGGTGCTGGCGTTTCCCGGCTTGCTGGGCAATTTACCCGTGGTCAAACAC
>CAVZNE010000066.1:0-6184 GCA_963776445.1 Terriglobales bacterium | reverse complement strand
CCTTGGCAGCGGTTCCTTCGCCATTGACCATACGACTGATGCGGGCGCGCGGACGGAGTGATTCCCGTCCGTCTAGGCCGATCCTGGAAGGAAGCCACCCTGATGGTTGTGCCGGAAAAATCCACCTTCGATCTTGCGGCATTTCTTGCCAGCGCCGGGCTGGGCAGAAGGATCATCCAACTGGTTCCCAAACAGGTTTTCTATTCGCAGGGAGACCCGGCGGACTCTGTCTACTATCTGCAAAAAGGACGCGCGCGGATCACTGTGGTTTCGACCACCGGCAAGGAGGCGACCATCACGCTGCTTGGCGAAGGCGACTTTGTGGGCGAGGAGTCGCTGGCGACGCTGAATGAACTGCGCATGGCTACGGCCACGGCGCTGACGGCATGCACGGCGCTGAAGATAAGGCGGGAAGAGATGCTGCGCGTGATGCACGAGGAGCATGAGTTTTCCGACCTGTTTTTGAAGTTTCTGCTGAATCGGAGCATGCGCATTCAGGCGGATCTGGTGGATCAGCTCTTCAACTCCTGTGAAAAACGCCTGGCGCGCATTCTTTTGCTGATGGCGGAGTTTGGCCAGGAGGGCGAGCAGGAACCGATGATACCCAAGATCTCGCAGGAGACCCTGGCGGAGATGATCGGCACCACCCGGTCGCGGGTGAGCTTTTTCATGAACCGTTTCCGCAAACTCGGGTTCATCGACTACAACGGCCGAATCGTGGTCCACAAGTCGTTGCTGAACGTGGTGTTACACGATCGTCTGCCGGACGACGATGCGGTCCGGCCGCGGATAGAGGGCTTTCCCGGGGAGTAACTCGAAGCCGGTTTGCGACTTTCCTGGAAGCCCTGTGCGAAATTGAACAGAATTGCTATTTATAGAATGGGACACTCACTCCACTACCTTTGGATGGCAGGCAAGCGGGGTGAGAGATGTCCAATACGAAAGCCAGATTACTTATTGTCGACGATGAGCCTTCGATTCGAATCTCGCTGTCGCTTGTGCTGACGGAGATAGGGTATAGAGTGCGCTCCGCAGAAGACGGGTTCTCCGCATTGCTTGATTTGCGGAACGAAATTCCCGACATTCTTATCACCGATCTGAACATGCCGGGGATGTCGGGCTTCGAGTTACTCGCGGAGGTTCGGGGGCGCTTTCCCGCGATCCATACCATCGCCATGAGCGGCGCGTTCAGCGGCAACGAAGTGCCCTCCGGGGTGGCCGCCGACGCGTTCTATCAAAAGGGCAGCAGCGTGGGCTCGCTGTTGCGCATGATGGAAGCGCTGCCGCGGCTGGAGCGCATGACGCCCAGGCATGCGGCCGCATCGGATTTCATCTGGATTCATCCCGGCAGACAAGGCGCCGGCGAAGAGGCTTGCGCCAGGGCAGGTGATTCAAAGCTCCCCGCGCAAGGAGAGGCCTGAGGACGCGCTGCAGGCTAATTGCGGAGAACCGGAAACAAGAAACAGGAACAGGAACCAGGAAAGAGTATTTCACGATGCACAATATTGCGGAACTGAACATGCTTTTACGCGCGCAAGCCGAACTGCCCGCCGGGCTCAGGCTGGCGACAATCGAGTTTCGCGAGGGGTGGAGCTTTGTGCGGCCGGGAGATGCGCGCAAGCTGGGAAAAAGGATTCAGACGCGGGGATGGAATTTCATCAAGGTCGCCGATGGGCTGCTGCGCAGCGGCGTGGGAGATACATCGCAGGAAGCGATCGCCGGCGCGCTGAAGCTGGCGCTTCGCCGCGTAAACGAGCACTTCAACGCGGCGGAAGTGGAACATATCGAGTTAACCAAATACCCCTGGTTTTTTCTGGCCAGAGTAAGAATCAATCCGTACCGGATTCAGCCGGACGTGGGTCTGTACTTGCCGGAGGAAGAGGAGCTTCTTCCTCCGGCTCCCCGGCTCAGGCGGCTCCCCGTGAATTCAGCCGAGTTATACCCTGATTTTGGCAGCGCCATGCCGCAACTGAAGGCGATGCTGCTTTCAACCAGAGGTTCGGAGGCCAGGCCGCAATGACGATTCTGCACATGGCAGTTGTTCTAGCTATACTTCATCGCGCCCTGCGCGTTCAACGCGAGCCGGAACGCAGTCGCGCCCGCTCCCGCTGAAGCTCGCGGTAAAGATCGCTCTTTGACTGGCCCAGTTCCCGCGCCAGCCGCTTGAGAGCTTCCTTTTCGTCCACGCCGCTTGCGGCCTGAAGGAGCGTCACGCGGTCGGCGATCTTCAAGGGAGCGCCCGACGCGCCCGGAGTGGCGGTCTGGGGCAGCGCTTCCACCAGCAAAGTAATCTCTCCGCGGATGCGATCGCGCCCGGCCAGTTCCCGGTGCACTTCGGCCACGGCTCCGCGCAGGAACTCCTCGTGAATTTTGGTCAGTTCGCGGGCCAGGACGACGCGCAGCGCGGGACCGAAGACGGCTTCAAGGTCCATGAGCGTCTCCAGAATCCGGTGCGGCGCTTCATAAAAAATCAGGGTGCGACCGGACTCAGCCTTGCCGGCTTCGGCGGCCAGGGCCTCAAGGCGGCTGCGCCGGGCCCCGGCCTTCTCCGGCAGAAAACCGATGAAGTGAAATTCGGCGGTGGGCAGGCCGGAGGCGACCAGCGCGCTGAGCCCGGCATTGGCGCCGGGAATGGGAATGACGCGCACGCCGGCGGCAATGGCTTCGGCGGCCAGCCAGCTTCCGGGATCGCTGACGCCCGGCATGCCGGCATCGGAGACCAGGGCGATGCGCCCGCCCGCCTTGAGCGCTTCAACCAGTTCGACGGCGCGCTGGTGCTCGTTGTGCTGGTGGCAGCTCACGGTGGGGGTGGTGATCTGAAAGTGGTTGAGCAGCTTCTGGGTCTGGCGGGTATCTTCGCAGGCGATGCGGTCGACGCGCTTGAGCACATCGAGGGCGCGGAGGGTGATGTCGGCCAAATTGCCAATGGGAGTGGCGACCAGGTAAAGGCCCGGAGAGAGGAGAGCCGCGGAGATTTCGTGGGGTTGGGTTTCTTCGTGCAAAGGCTTGGCTCCGTAGACGACAGACATGCGAACTTCAGGGTGTTGATCACGTGATTCCGTGCTTTGAGTTCATGCTTTCCCCGGTCTCAGAAGCGAGACCGGGGGCACCCAGTATTAGTGCAAATATATGCGGTAAAAGAGCTAGTCGCCGGATTCCAGGCGCTCGATGCGGCGCTGTTCGGCCAGCAGCGACATGGCGCTCATCAGGTTCTGTACGCTGACCACGCCGACCACGCGTCCGCTGTCGGTGATGGGAATCAGCGAGAGTCCGTGGCCGGCGGTGATGCGGCGGATGGTGGTTCCCAGCGTGTCTTCAGGGCGCGCCACCTGGAAGGCCCGCGACATGACCGCCTGCACATAGCCGTTGCCGTCGGTGCGCAGGGCGTCGACAATGCGCTGACGGGAAACAATGCCGACCAGTTGCGGGCCGCGCACCACGGGAAAATCTTCCTGCAGGGAGTGGACGCAGCGGACCAGGGCGTCGGCCAGGGTGTCAGAGGCCGAAAGCGTGGCGAAATCGGTGAGCATGACCTCGCGCATGTGCACGGTGTCGACCACCGACTGGAAAAAGACGCCCTGATCTTCGATCTGCGCGCCGATCATGATGAAGAAGCCGGCGATGATGAGCCAGTAGTTGTGCAGCACCATGCCGCCGATCATGGCGGTGAGAGCCAGTCCCTGGCCCAGGCCGGCGGCGGCGCGGCCGGCGGGAGCGAACCCGTGCTTGCGGGCAAAACTGCCGCGCAGCAGACGCCCGCAGTCCAGCGGATAGGCCGGCGCCAGGTGAAGCGCTCCCAGAAAGAGCTGCATCCACACCATGCTGCGCAGCAGATAAGCGGAGGTGATGAGCGGCTGGCCGAAGAGATGGATGTCTCCGCCGGCGCCCGTGAAGGTGGCCGCCAGCATGAGGGCGGTGGCGATGTTGGCCGCCGGACCGGCCAGCGCCATGGCAAACTGGCCTGCGCCTTGATTGGCTTTCTCCTGGCTTTCAGGATCGGCATAGGCAAAGAGGCCGCCGACGGGGAGCAGCAGAACGGCGCGGAGGCGCAAACCGAACCAGGCCGCAACCATGAGCCGCGCGGTTTCGCGCACGACCACGGCCGCCACCAGCACCAGGAACAGGCCCAGGCCGCGCACCCAGCCGTCGGCCGCGCTCAACGCCAGGCAAACCACGGCAAGCAAAGGGAAAAACGCGTGGACGCGCAACTCGACGCCCCACCAACGGCCCAGCGGAATTGACCATCCTCGCATACGTCGATTGTAAGTGGTCCCGGTCGGGTATGCTGATCAGCGTGCGCATCATTGCCGGAACCCTTCGCTCCCGCTCGCTTCAAGCCCCTCCAGGGTTGGCCACCCGGCCCACCAGCGACCGGCTGCGCGAGACGCTTTTCAACGTGCTGGCCCCCCGCATCAAGGGCGCGGCCTTTCTGGATTTGTATGCCGGATCGGGAGCTGTGGGGATGGAGGCGCTGAGCCGCGGCGCCGACCAAGTGACCTTTGTGGAGCGGGCTCCGTCGGCGCTGGCGGTACTGCGCGGCAACCTGGCCAAACTGGGGCTGACGGCAGGCTTCCGCATCCACTCGAGCAGCGTGGGCGCCTGGCTGCGTCGAGCGCAAACGGGAAGCAAGCCGGAGCCCGCTTTCGATGTGGTGTTTCTCGATCCACCGTACGATGCGGACCAGGAGTACGAGGCCACGCTCAACCTGCTGGGGGCGGCGCACTCTGGACTGCTGGCCGCGGGAGCCTTGGTGATTGCCGAACATCGCCGCAAGGAGCGGCTGGAAGAGCGCTACGGGTGCCTGGAACGCACGCGGCTGCTGGAGCAGGGCGACGCTTCGCTGAGCTTTTATGCAGTGAGGGTGGCGGTTGCGGTGGAGTAGGGATTGGTGGTTGTCGAAAAACCCGGAAAGTAACAAAAGGGCTTGTGGAATGTGCTGCTTTCCCACCCATCCAAGATGAAACTGCGGATGGATGGGGCACCCAGTTTCATCGAGTGTGGAGTAGCCGTTTCATCCACCGCGAGGCGGTAATGCTGATCGACGACAGGTATAGAGTGAACGCGGAGAGATTTTACCGATCCAGCCCTGGACAGAGAAGCAGGTGAGCATGAGCTTCAATTCCGCTTCGCTCCACCCAGATAAACCGCTTTGTGGTGTTGCATTTCTTTTGGAGCCGCATTACAGGTCGGCCTTGGCGCCGATGCGAGGATGGAACGAAATGAAGATGAGAAGGATGTTCTTATGGGCCGCGGCCCTGGTTTGCGCCACAGCCTTGCAGGCGCAGACGGCGCTGCCGTGGGAGATCGGTCCGTTTACGCGGCCGGCCAGCGGCAACCCGGTGATTTCGCCGCTGCCTGCGTCCACCTTTCTTGACCCGGTGCTGAAGACGCCCGCCCACTGGGAAGCGCTGCACACCTTCAACCCCGCGGCGGTGGTGCGCGAGGGCAAGGTGGTGGTGCTGTACCGCGCCGAAGACGATTCCGGGGCCATGGCGATTGGCGGGCACACCTCGCGGCTGGGGCTGGCCGAAAGTGCGGACGGCATTCACTTTACGCGGCGTGCCGAGCCGGTCTTCTTTCCCGCCGAGGATGGCGAAAAGGGCCGCGAGTGGCCGGGAGGCGTGGAGGACCCGCGCCTTGTGGAGTCGGAAAACGGCACCTACGTGCTGACGTATACGCAGTGGAACCGGACGACCTACTCGGTGGGCATTGCCACCTCGCCCGACCTGACGCACTGGACCAAGCACGGGCCGGCGTTTTTTACGGCGGCGGGCGGCCAATATGCCCATCTGCAGTACAAGTCGGCGGGCATTGTGACCCGACTGGACAAGGCGAAAGGGCGCCTGATCGCGGCCAGGATCGACGGCAAGTACTGGATGTACTGGGGGGAAGGCTCCATCAAGCTGGCGACTTCGCCGGACCTGATCCACTGGACGCCGGTGGAGGATGCCGCGGGCAATCCCATTGAACTGCTCAAGCCGCGGGATGGACATTTCGACAGCAGCTTCCCGGAGACCGGCCCGCCGCCGGTCGTGACCGATTCGGGCATCGTGATGCTCTATAACGGCAAAAACGCGCCGAGCGCGGGCGATCCGGAGATGGGGGCCAATGCGTATGCGGCCGGAGAGGCGCTGTTTGATGCCAAGAACCCGGCGCACCTGATCGCGCAGACGGCGCAATTAAC
>CAVZNE010000065.1:0-5093 GCA_963776445.1 Terriglobales bacterium | reverse complement strand
CCGTTGGTGTTGCTGTCATCCTCCGCCTGCGCAACATGACGGCGATCGACGCCACCGGCATTCACGCCATCGAAGTCTTCGCCAAGCGGCTGCACGAATCCGGAAGAACCATGCTGCTCTGCGGAGCCATGCAGCAGCCTTCAAAGCTTTTGCACGGAGAGCGATTCATGGACCGTGTGGGCCGGGATAATATGCTGCCCAACATTCAGGCGGCGCTGGACCGTGCCAAAGAGGTTCATGATGCGCATCAACAAGGTACCGCTGAGGATGACTGGCAGGTATGATTTGCCATCGGCCATGCAGATTGAGTAGAACGGTTGCAGCAGTTGACAGGCAGGTCGCGCTGTATGCATGGTTGGGTGCGCAGCCGGAGCGGGTGCCCCAGGTCCCGATTTTGGGACCTGGGAAAGCACGAACTCAGGCGGGTGCCCCCGGTCTCGTTTTTGAGACCGGGGAAAGCACGAACTCAGGCGGGTGCCCCCGGTCTCGTTTTTGAGACCGGGGAATGCATGAACCCAATGGGACTTCTTCATCCGGCCGGAGACCTGGTTCTATGACCGCTTGAAGTTGTACCAACTCCGTGCCCCATCCATTCGCTTTTTTTCTGGCGAATGGGTGGGAAAGCACAAATCTAAAAGGCACGAAATCATGCGGTCAAAAACCTAGTTCACCGGCAGATAGATCAGTTCGATGCCCTTGCCGGTCTTCGGGTTCTTGTTGCGCGAATACTGGCGGCTCAGGTCGTTGTCCCAATGTTCGGTGACGCCGAGGCTGGTGACCGTTTTGCCGTTCTGCCGATAGGCCGTTCCCGAGGGCGGATGGTCGGCCAGGGCTTCTTCCTGCAGATAGTCGTCGGCGTTTTCACGGATCAGAATGCGCGGATGCTGGTTCTTGTCCAGATTGTTCTTGGTCTGTGAGTAAAGAATGTCCAGCCCCACGGAATCCAGTGCAACCCCATCCAGGGAAGCCAGAATACTCGAAGGCCAATCGGGATTGGCATACGGTTCTACCCGGTTATTGAACGGGGCATTGGGAAAATGCAGCGGGTACGATTGATGCCGCCGTGCGCAATAAAGCCCGTCCAGGACGTACAGGATGGTCTTGGCGCCCAGGTTGGGCGAGGCTGCCAGATCCACAATCGGCGAATAGGCGTGCGGCGTGCCTTTGCGGTTGGTGTTGATCGCTTCGTGCAACTCGGGCGTTCCCTTGATGGAGCCAAAGTGGTTCTTCCCGGTCATGGTGATGCCGGTCTGCCCCTCGTCGCCGCCCTCCTCCGAGGAATACGGATACGAGTGCGCTTTCAGCAAGGCCAGATTCACGATATACGTCGCATCCTTGACCTGCTGCGGGATGAGCTTGGCGTCCTGGTAGGAATTGGCGGAATAACTCACGCCTTCTACCCACTGTGCCGCCTCCAGGCCGTGGTAGTTGCCATAGCCGGGATTCTTCGGCTGAACCGGGTTGGGCGGGTCGGCCTGCACAAACCGCACATCCTTGTACTCGCTCCAGATCTTCGTCAGCAGCCCCGGATAAATGTTGCGGCGGGCGTCGTAGACGATGATGTTGGCCGCGGGAACATGGGCGTGATTCACCAATTGACGCACCATGGCCAGCGCCACCTGGGGCGAGACGTTCACGACGTTCCCCGGACCCTGCACGTCGCTGTTGTTGAGGTTCACCTTGACGGCAACGATCTCGCCAACTCGGTACCCGGTCTGTTGCAGACTGCGCGCGTGGCCGTTGTAATAGGTGAAGATGGCCGTCCAGGCCGCATCGTCCGTGGCTGCGCCGGTGAGCTGGCGCAGGGTTGAGGAGAGCATCGCGTCTACCCGTGCCTGATCGTTGTTGCCCTCCATCCACCACTGGTCGGTGGCGGATTCAATATGACCGCTCCAGTGAGCCGCCTTGGGATCGCGAGCCCAGACCACGCGTCCCGGAAAGACGCCGCGGGCAATGCCGAGCGGCGCGTTGCGCAACTTGGGAACGAAGTTGTAGTGCGTGGCGATCTCCGCCGCGGCAACGGCCCTGGAGTGTTCCAGCCAAAGCCCAACACCGAGGAGCGTAACGGTGCAAAGGCCGGCAGCCGCCCAGCGATAACGGCGCACAATCTGCCGCAGTCCGGCCAGCGAAAACAAGCCGGCCAGGGAAGCGCAAATCCAAAGGACAAAAGCGCTGGCGATGGGAAAGGCCGCGCGCTGGCAAGGGTAAGCGGCCCGGCTGGGCTTGGGGATGACGCGCAAAAGGAACCATGCCAGGGCAGCGCATCCAACCAATGCGGCGCTCAAGCGCGCCAGTTTATGTGTTCTGATTGCGCGGATACGGCCAATCTCATTCATCGTGATTTCATCCTTTGGGTACAAGCAAACTCATAAAAGCACCAGGAAGGCTACTGGAAGCGTTTTCTTCCGGGAACAACAACCGGCTTCCTTATCGGGGTTTGGCTTCCGGGAACACTCTATCCCATTGTGCCGGCCCCCGGCAGTGACAGTCTGGCCACAGGTAAATCGCCTTACATGATAATGTTTTTGGGGCGAATGCTGGCAGGTCAATGTTGCGCTGTGCCGGGTAAGAACCCGCCAGTCCATGCGCTTTCAGGGGGAGACCTTTTGACCAACCGGGGCCTTTTCGATTTGAGCGGAAGAGTGGCTGTCGTGATCGGCGGAACCACCGGCCTGGGTCACGCCATTGCGCTCGGCCTGGCGGAAGCCGGCGCCGATGTCGTGCCCAGTTCGCGGAGGGCGGCGCAAGTGGAGCAGGCAGCCGCTGAGATTGAAGCGCTTGGCCGGCATTCGCTGCGTGTGACCAGCGATGTGCAGAACCGTGCTTCGCTCCAGGCGCTGCACGACGCGGTCCTCCAGGAATTCGGCCAGGTGGATATTCTGGTCAACGCGGCCGGCATTACCCACATGGCCTCCCTGCTCGATTTGCATGAAGTGGACTGGGCGCGGGTGCTGGACACCAACCTGACGGGCCTCTTGCGCGCCTGCCAGATCTTCGGCGCGACCATGATTCAAGCCGGGTACGGGCGCATTGTCAATATCGCCTCGCTCTCCTCCTTTGTCAGTTTTGACCGTGTGGCTGCTTATTCTGCCAGCAAGGCAGGGGTGGCTTCGCTGACCCGCTCTCTGGCCGTGGAGTGGGCGCGGAAGGGCGTGAATGTAAACGCGATTGCGCCAGGTGTTTTTCCCACGCCGCTGAACGCAGCGCTGATTCAAGGCACGGGGCGCGGAGAAGAACTGATTCTGCGCACGCCGATGGGCCGCTTTGGCGAGGCGCATGAAGTGGCCGGAGCGGCGGTGTTTCTGGCTTCGGAGGCGGCTTCGTTTGTCACCGGTACGGTGCTCGCCGTCGATGGCGGCTTCCTCGCCAGCGGTGTGAATCAGTAGCAGAGATCAGAAGTCAGGGATCAGGGAGTTCGTGTTGCCATGAAGATTACCAATGCTTACGTGAACATCACATCGCCGGGCAGGAATTTTGTCACGCTGAAGATCGAGACCGACGAGGGCATCTACGGTTTGGGCGACGGCACGCTGAATGGGCGCGAACTGGCGGTGGCCAGCTATCTGACCGACCATGTGATTCCCTGTATCATCGGCCGCGATCCTTTTCAGACGGAAGACATCTGGCAGTATCTTTATCGCGGTCCCTATTGGCGGCGCGGTCCGGTGACCATGGCGGCGATTGCCGCGGTAGACATTGCCCTGTGGGATATCAAGGGCAAGGCGCTCCATACGCCGGTCTATAACCTGCTGGGCGGCAAGAGCCGCCAGGGCGTGATGGTCTATTGCCACGCCACCGGCAGGGACATTGACGAGGCTCTGGAAGACGTGGCGCGGCACAAGGAGATGGGCTACAAGGCAATCCGTGTGCAGAGCGGGGTTCCGGGGCTGTCGACGACCTACGGCATCTCCAAAACGCCGGGCCGGTACGAGCCGGCCGAGCGCGGGTTGCCTTCGGAGTACGAGTGGTCCACGGAGCTTTATCTGCGCCACGTTCCCAAGCTGTTTGCGCGGGTGCGCGAGGTGTTTGGCGATGAGCTGCACCTGCTGCACGACTGCCACCACCGCATGACGCCGATCGAAGCCGCAAGGCTGGGCAAGGAACTGGAGCCGTTCCACCTGTTCTGGATGGAAGACCCCGTGACGGCCGAGTTGCAGGAGGGCTTCAAGCTGATTCGCCAGCACACCACTACGCCGATTGCCGTGGGCGAGGTATTCAACTCCATCTGGGATGCGCACGACCTGATCCGCAACCAGTGGATCGACTATCTCCGCATGACGCTGGTGCATGGCGGCGGCTTTACGCACCTGAAAAAGGTCGTCGACTTTGCCGAGTTATATCATGTGCGCACCGGCTTCCACGGCGCGACGGATTTGTCTCCGGTGACCATGGCCGCGGCGCTGCATTTTGATACCGCGATCCACAACTTCGGCATCCAGGAGCACATGCCGCACACCGGCGAGACCGACGCCGTATTCCCGCACAACTACGCGTACAAGAACGGGATGATGACGCCGGGCGATGCGCCGGGCCTGGGCGTGGACCTGGACGAGAAGCTGGCGGCGAAGTACCCCTATCAGCGGGCCTATCTGCCCATCAACCGGAAACTGGATGGCACGATGACGGAGTGGTAGAAAGGGATGTTATGACTGAGATACGCAAGTTGCGGATGGGCATGGTGGGCGGAGGTCCGGGAGCGTTTATTGGTCCGGTGCATCGCATGGCCGCCGAACTGGACGGCAAAATCGAGTTGGTGGCCGGCGCGTTTTCGCAATCGGCAGAGCGTTCGCGCACGGCTGGCGCGGCTTTTCACATCGATCCGGCGCGGGCCTATGCCGATTATCGCGAGATGCTCCGAGCGGAGCGGCAACGGGCCGACCGCATCGACTTCGTGACCATTGCCACACCGAATGCTCTCCACTTGCCTGTTGCTCTGGCAACGTTGGAAGCTGGTTTTCCGGTGATGAGCGACAAGCCGGCTACAGCCACTTATGACGAAGTGCTGACGCTACAGGCGGCAGTGGCCAAATCCGGCCTGCCCTACGGCCTGACGCACACCTATGCCGGCTACTCGCTGGTCCGCGAGGCACAGT
>CAVZNE010000064.1:0-4108 GCA_963776445.1 Terriglobales bacterium | reverse complement strand
GAAATCCGTACAGGGCGGAATTGGCCAAACGAAGCAGTCTGTAGCAGAGGGACGGTTCCAGCTTTAGAAGGCGTTCGATCTCGATGATATTAGGAAATGGCTTGGCTAGCGCCGCGAACATCTGCAGGTAGGCTAACCTATTTGCAGGTATTTGCGCTTCAGTGATAATCTCGGGCCGGGAATAGAAGTAGCCCTGGAAAAAAGTGTTCCCCTCCTCTTGTGCTGTGTGCACCTCGGAGGGTGTCTCGACTTTCTCGGCCACGAACGCAGTTGCCTTGTTGTTGCACATATCGTATATCTCCTGCCTAACGGAAGGAGAGGTGGCGCGGAAGTCGACCTTGATAAAGTCTGCCATGTCGACAAGCGCACGGTTGCTTTTATGTGGGATGAAGTCGTCCAAAGCCAACCGGAATCCCAGCTTCTTGAGTTTCTTGCATGCCCTGATAAGCTCTACGTCGGCAGTGACTGTTTCCAGGATTTCAAGAACGACCAAATGACTGGGAAGCAGCGTGACGCTCATATTGACGAGTGCATCGCGCGTGCAATTGATGAACAGATTGTTCAGTGAGGAGCAAGCGATCATCGAAAGGCAACTATCGATAATGTGGTTTGTGGAAGCCTCCGACTCGCCGCAAAAGACATTCTCGTTTCCTGAGCGGAACAGAAGCTCGTACCCATAGGGCTCCTTTGTTTCGTCAAGGATCGTTTGCCTGGCAATGAACCTTGGCTTCTCGGATGTTGGTGCGGCCATGCGCTACCCCTTAGCCTCTACTGAACCAGTTCTCGTTGAAGCGAGATGCACGAGCGTAAAATATTTTGCGCAAATCTTCTCGGGTTATTGCGCAATTTCCGACCACTCTATAGCGCACTTGTCTCTACTCTTGCATAGGGCAGATGCCGGGATTTGTGAGTGAGCCATTGCGGAACCTTCCATTGCGATCGAGCGCTCTTTGCCGGGAGCGTCCTGGAAAAAGTCCACAATCCATTAGCCAGCGTCAGGCATAAAGGCATTCGCACTTTTGCGCAGGAATCTCTGGATCGTATTATCGGCACCAGCGAGGAAGATGTTCAGAGCTGTATCGCGATATGGAACGCCTCAGGAAGGGAACAGGCTCTGAGCCTGACCGCGCCAGCCAATGCCCGGCGGAACTGGCCGTGCATTGGCCCCCATGCGGGTTGACCGGAGAAGACTTTGCGATGCGAGGCGCGCTTACAGGTCCGGGTAGACGGGCGACGAAAAACTGCCGGCCACCCCTCTACGGATTTGGATCAACCTTGCACGGGGCGATTTCGGCGGAACGGAACTGTTCGACGGTCCAGCATGGTTTTCCGCAAGAAGTTGCTGGCTGTGTTGGAACAGCCGGGCTTCTCAACGAATGGGCGGAACGGAGGCGGCGATATCGATCCCTATGGGAAACATGGGCCGTTGCCTTCAAATCTATAGAGGCCTATTTGAGGTGAACGGCGACAATATAATGAACTTACCACCCACATAACCATCCACTGAAACATTGAAATAGCTTCTGTGTCCTGGATTCTTGAGGACCAGTCCAGCAGCGCCATCGACGCAGATGGGGTTGGTCTGCATGTTTGAGAAAACCGCCCGGCCCTCGGTTGCAATCGCGGCCGAGGCAACGTTCAGCACCTCATAAATAGCATCGCGGAGAAGCTCTTCCATTGGGGTTACCGCAAGGTGCTCACTGACCACCGGGTCCGGCCATCCAACGAGGGCTCCCGCAACCGAGCCGAGCAGGCGCATGTCCGCCTTGACAACGACCGGCGTCGCCTGAGGAAGAACGGTGTAAACGCCGTATACCTGCTTGAGCTTGGACTCAAGCGAGGCGGCTACCTGGGCAAACGTAACTTTGCGTCCGATTAGCTGCGAAAAGCGGCGCGATAGAGCGAATGGTGTTGGTTCTGGCATCGACTATTACCTCCCAAGAATTGGAGATAGGGCATTCTGTACATCTTCCGGCGTGAATGGCTTCGAGATCAGGAAGGTAGCTCCCGATCTCCTGGCGAGGTCCTTGATTCCGCTCGATGACTCTGAGGTGATGAAGCCGAAAGGAACCTCGTTGTGCGCTGCTCGTACCTGCAAAAGGAAATCAATCCCCGACATCTCAGGCATGTTCCAGTCCGAGAGAATGAGCTTCGGTTGTTCTGCGCGGAGCTTTTCCATTGCCTGCGCTCCGTTTTCGGCCTCGCCCACCGCAAGGCCACGATATCCGGCCTGTCGGATTGCTCGCTGGATAATCATCCGCATCGTCCTGCTATCGTCCACCAGAAGAATATCCATGCGACCGCCTTATAAAGTGCTCTTGCCGCCAGAATGCGCGCAAGGAGTGGAGAATTCCAGATCGTCTCGGCCCCTATCGGCACATTCTGCGAGAGCGTTCAACTGAACGTCTCTAATGCTGAAATTGAGTTGAACGGCGGCGGCTCTAAGCTCCATCGGCTAAGTGCAGCGGAATTATATGCCCGTCTGTGCACAAGGGAAGAGGGCCTGCGATTGCACCTGCTCTTCGGCGTCCAAATCTGCTCCTGTCCATTGTAATCGCGGTATGAACGTATTCGGAGCAAGTGCCGATAGAACAGCGTCCGCACCAGGGCTTGAGGAGATGCGGCTAAGTGATGGGCGGCATTGGGAAATGTGGGGGATGATGGACAACGCGAGCAACGAAGATCTGGAGACGATTAGGGAGTTTCTGGTCGAAAGTGATGAAAATCTCTCACGCCTCGATCTGGATATGGTCGAACTGGAGAAACGACCCAAGGACGTTGCTCTTCTTGGAAATATATTCCGCACCATACACACCATCAAGGGAGCATGCGGGTTCCTGGCCTTTTCAACTTTGGAAGGGATCACGCACAAAGCTGAGAGCCTCCTCAGTCAACTGCGCGACGGCAAGCGGGAACTTACTCCCGCTCTCGTGTCACTGATCCTGGAAACAGTGGACGCTACGCGAAAAGTGCTTGCCTCAATTGAGGCGACCGGGACGGAAGGCTCGCTCCACTTTGAAGATCTGAACGAACGCTTGCGCGATGCAGCACAATTGGAAGTCGCCCCTGAAACGAAGCCCGCTCCAGAACTTCCCTGTCCGAGCGTGGCGCCTGCTCCCAAGACAGGACTTCCAGCCGTCGAGACCTCAGCTGATCCGCATGAAGGCGCGCAGCACGGGAAAGACGAGCACAGGGGAGACGTGGAGGAAGAAGCAGACAGGAGAGCTGGAACCGACAGGAGACATGGAGAGGAACGGCGGAAAGAGGGAGGCAGGAGGGATGAGGACGCCGAACACCATTCCGCCGCAGTTGACGCCAACATCCGGGTTGGGGTGGTGCTGCTCGACAAGCTCATGGACCTGGTGGGGGAACTGGTGCTCACCCGTAATCAGATCCTCCAGTACAATACCGAGCGCGAAGATGTGACTCTTAACGCGACCTCACAGCGTCTGAACCTGCTTACCACCGAGTTGCAAGAGGGCGTCATGAAGACGCGCATGCAGCACATTGGCGTGGTGTGGAACAAGTTTCCGCGCGTAGTTCGGGACATGGCAGTTGCCCTCGGCAAGCAGATTCAGTTGGAGATGGACGGCGCTGAGACGGAACTCGATCGAACCATCATCGAGGCGATCCGGGATCCACTGATGCACATTGTTCGCAATTCCTGCGACCACGGCATCGAAATGCCGGAAGCACGTGTGAGCGCGGGGAAGGCTCCACAAGGAAAACTGACACTTCGCGCCTATCACGAAGGCGGGCAAGTCAACATCGAAGTTGTCGATGACGGAGCGGGGATTGACGTAGCACGCATCAAGCAAAAGGCCGTGGAGAAAGGGTTGATACGCCCCGAACAGGCCATCACTCTCAGTGAGAGAGATGCGCTGGGCCTGATCTTCCAGGCAGGATTCTCGACCGCAAAACTAGTGACCAATATATCCGGACGCGGCGTCGGAATGGATGTGGTGAAATCCCACATCGAGAAGATCGGTGGCGTCGTGGATGTCTTCAGCAGGCCCGGCGAAGGCACCACGGTCAAGATCAGAATTCCGCTCACGCTCGCCATCATTCCCGGCTTGGTTGTCACAAGCGGTGGCGAACAATTTGTGAT
>CAVZNE010000063.1:0-4902 GCA_963776445.1 Terriglobales bacterium | reverse complement strand
CAAGAGCGTGGCGACGACCAACCTGATCAACGCCCTGGCCGATTACCACAAGGTTCCGCTCTACGAGACGCCGGTGGGCTTCAAGTACATTGGCGAGCTGATCAACGAGGACAAGATCGCCATTGGCGGCGAGGAGTCGGCGGGGCTGACCATCCGCGGCCACGTTCCCGAGAAGGACGGCGTGCTGGCCGGCCTGCTGGTGGCGGAGATGGTGGCCACGCGCGGCAAGAGCCTGGGCGTGCAATTGAAGGAGCTATTTGCCAAGGTTGGTTCCTTCTATCCGGTTCGGGAGAACTTCCGCTTGACCCCGGAGGTCAAAGCCGCGTTCACTGAGAAGATGAAGGCCGATCCCACCGAGCTGGGTGGGCGCAAGGTTGTACAGATCGTGCGCACCGACGGGTTGAAGCTGATTCTGGAGGATGGCTCCTGGGTTTGCTACCGGCTCTCCGGGACCGAGCCGGTGGTGCGGGCCTACACAGAAGCGCGCAACGAGCAGGACATGGAAGCGCTGAAAGCGGCGGCGGAGAAGTTTGTGCTGTCGTAGAAGAACGTTGAATGGTTGAGACGGCGTGGCAGGGGCCCCGCCGTCTCAAAGCAGATTGAGGATCAATGCCGGACGAGAAAGTGCAAGCCGAGAACAGCGCAGCAGCGAAGGTTCCGATGCCCAGGCGGGCGTTGGACTGGGCGCGGCATGCGTGGCGTCCGGCGGGCACGGTAGTGGCCGTGGGTCTGGCGCTGCTGCTCACCTGGCATGTGGTTAACGGCAAGCACGGCCTGTCGGTGTGGCAACAGAAGCGCTCGGAAGACCAGCAACTGCAAAAGGAGATCAAAGACCTGGAGCAGGAAAACGCCCATCTGCGCAACCACATTGAGCGGCTCAAGTCCGACCCGGATGCGATTGAGCACGAAGCGCGGGAAAAGCTGCACTATGCCAAGCCCGGAGAAGTAATCTATACGCTGCCCGCGGAGCCGCAGACGCAGACGAACGCTACGGGGAAGTAGCGGGTCAGAATATTTGAAGAGCAAAGGGCGCACCGATAGGGTGCGCCCTTTGCGTTGGGGCCTGCTCGGCCAGAGGTTCTTTCTGTTTTAGAAATCCACGTGGGCGCGGACGGAGCCGACCCAGGCTGGGCCGCGGTCGCGGTTATAGCCGGGGTTGGCGATGTGCTGCACGTCGAGGGCGTAGAACAGACCCCGCCAGGCGTGCAGGTTGTAGTAGCTCTCGACGATGGTCTCGCGGCCGTAGTTGAGAGCGCCGTCGCCCAGCAGGAAGCCAAGGCCGCCCAGTTTCAGGTATTCCTGGTGGTCGCGCTTGATGGCGTTCGAGACCACGGCCAGGCCGACCTTGTCTTGAGCGCGATGCCAGCGAGTTCCGGCATAGTCGGCCCCGGCTTCGACGGTCTGGTCGACTTCAGTGTAGGCAAAGGACTCGTGCTGGCCCTCGCTCCATCCGAAGCGGCCAAAGACGCGCAGATTCGCGGTCAGCTCCTGCTCGGTGTTGTAGCCGAAGCCATACTTGAGCGCACTGTAGTGCTCGTGGAGCAGGATGTTGGGCTTCTTGTCGGTCCCGGCGAGGAAGGCGTCGACCGCCTCGCGATAGGTGCCCATGTGGGCGCGGTTGGCGTAGAAGAGGACGCGCTCGACGCCTTTGCGCAGGGGCACGAAGCTGTGGCGCAGCTCGAATTCGCCATTCTGGGCGTGGGCGCGGCTGAAGGCCCAGTCCATGTCGATGCCGTTGGCCACGATGGGCATGGCGAAGAGGCCATAGCGCAGGCTCCATTGCTTGTCGTCGTACTCGGCCATCGCGCCCACGGTGTAGCCGCGCGTGTCGGCGGCGTAGTCCCATGCGCCGTTATTGTCCACGGTCCAGTTCATGAACTGGAGGTGGCTGTCGGAGCCGGGGCCGTTGACGTCGAAGAAGTCAGGCAAGGTCATTTTGCCGGCGCGAAACTCAAGGCGGCGCGTGGGCACGCTGGGCGCCAGGGCAAAGAAGCCCGGGTCCTGGTGGGTGGTTTCCGAAGTGAGGCCGATGACCTGGTGGATGCCGTAGCGCGAAAGGTAAGGGGCCGTGCTCAGGGTGGGGTTACGCACCACGTCGAGGTTGGTGAAGCCGGCCAAGCCAAGAGCCTGGCTGAGGCCGCGGCCGCCGGCGCTCTCAAAGTCCAGAATCAGGTCGGTGTTGTAGCGGATGGAGCGGGTAGGCCGCACGGCTGTGTAGAGCGTTCCCAGCAGGGAAGTCTTGTATTCCGCTCCGTTCTGGAAGCTGTTGGGGCCCTGGTATGCCGAGTGAAAGGGCAGACGGCCCTGGTAGATGACATTGGCCTGGCCGGAGATCCAGTAGCGTCTGTCGCCGGGATGCGGGGCCATGCTGACGATGGGCGGCTCCTGCGGGCCGCGTCCCTCGGGGCTGGCGATGCCGGAGCCGAAGCCATCGGTAGCGGGGGCCAGCAAGAGCGGGGATGAGCCTGCCAGGGCCAGTTGCTGCGCCGGCTGAGGCGCTGAGGGCAGTACCTCGGGCTCCTGGGCGGCTGCAAAGACAGCGGACAGCGCCAGCGCCAGGGTCAGAGCGGCCCGCGCGCCGGGCTGGGCACAGGACAGGCAGAACGGATTGGGGCGGCGCGCGGGAAACCTGGGCATGGGCAGACCTTACAGGATAGATGCAGAAGGGGCCGGGGTATGTGCAGATACAATGAAAATAGAACAATACCCCACCTTGGTATATAGTATACCCCGGATGGGTATTGTCAAGAGGAGGCTTTCCATGTCGCACCACGAACACGAAAAACTGAAGTTGCTGCAACGGGTGCGCAAACTGCGCGGGCAGTTGGACGCCGTGGAGCGCTCGCTGGCCGCCGATGAGGAGTGCGGCGGGCAACTGATGCTGCTGGCGGCCGTGCGCGGCGGCGTGAACAGCCTGATGGGCGAGGTAATGGAGACCCACATCCGCTTCCACCTGGTGGACGGAGCCAAGGAACAGATTGCACCGGAACTGGCCGAGGATCTGATCGACCTGGTGCGCGCCTACCTGAAGTGAACCACCTGCCACCTGCGGTGGGGCCAGCGGCCTTCGACTCGCCCGCGCCAGAAAAAAGGCACGGTAGGTGCTGCGGAACGGACCACGCGCGGCTTGGCGAACGGGCAGCATGGGGTTCCCACCCTTTCACCAGAAAATAGGCGAAAGGATGGGGCACGGAGTGCTTTCTTGGCTGGAAACTACTTTGACTCGGCTTGGAAGGCGTCGAATTCGCGGTTGAGTTCGTCCGGCGCAGCGGCGCGGGAGTACAGCATGACCCGGTAGCGGAAGGTGACGGACTGGCCTTTTTCAAGCGTCAGGTTGAGGGCTGGCTGCTTCGGATCGAAGATGCTGGGCGCCAGGGGGTTGACGGCGAATAGCCCATAGCCCCGCGCATGCCAGTAAGTAGGGTAGCCGGGATTCTTCGGCTGGTCGAAGATGGCAATGGTCACCGCGTGGCTGCCGGTGTGGCCGGTCAGGGAGCACCAGCGGCCGCGGGTTCCCCAGGCGGCTTCGCCTGTTTTTCCTTCGCTGGTGAGATAGACTCCGGTGGCGGGATTGGCGGCATCGGCCGGGACGGAATCGACCTTGGTGGGGTTTCCGTTGGAGTCCATGAAGATGCCGCCCTTTTCCGCGGGCGATTCCAGCCAGCGGGCGACACGCAGGCCGAGCAGGCCATCCTTTTCATCCGCAAAGACAACGTGGTCCAAAGCCTTGAGGGTGACCTCCTGATCGATCACGCGCGCGCCGTTGCGGCGGGCAAAGATGTAGTGCGTGGTCTCGGTGAGAATCTGCTGGTTTTCGCCGGTAATCCAGACCGACTCGACGACCAGTTCGCCCTGATTGGGGCCGCTTTTGGCGGAAACGATTTTGGTGTGGAGGATGGTGCCCATCTTGGCGCGGTTCTCGGGCTTGATGGCTTCGGAGTTATTCCAGAAATCGAAGCCGTTGACCTTGGCGTAGTTGAACCAAAGGCCAGCGTGGTGGGGATGATCGATGCGCTCGCCGGGGCGCTGCTCCAGCGGATAGCCGCGGGTGACGGTCACGCCGTCGCCGTCAATGAGCGGATAGAGGACCGGCTTTTTGAGCGTGGTGGGCCAAATGTAGGAGGTGAAGGGAGCGCCGTCGATGGTAATGTCGACGCGGCGCTGAGCCTCGTTCGGGACGACTTGAACGCCCTTGGCGGGCGCCGCAAATGCTGCGACGCCGAGCCCGAGGGTTCCAGCAAGTAGGGTAAGAGCGATCAGGCTACGCAAAGACTTTGCCTCCTGCCATGACTTGCTGGGTTTTGTCGTCGAAGGTGACCTTCTGTCCGGTCTGGATGGCGGCGACGTTCATGGTGAGGGCGATGGAGTGGCTATAGCCGGCTTCGATGGAGGCATTGGGTGTTTTGCGCGAACGCACGCACTCCATCCAGTTACGCATGTTGGCCGAGGTCTGCGGATCGCCGCCGGTGTCGGCTGCGGTGGACGCGGCCTCGGCATGCTCGACCAGCGAAAAACTGGGAAGCAGGTTGGGCTTGAGTCCCATGGCCGCGGCTTCTTTGGTCTTGAGGCCGCCGGTAGGAGTCACAGTCTGCTTGTCCATGTCGATCATGCCGGCGTTGGAGTAGTAAAGCTCCTTGACGCCGCCCGCGGAGTTGGTGAAGCGGGAGGTGTATTGCACCTGGAAGCCCTTGGTCAGGTCGTCGAGCGGGCCGTAGTCGAAGACGGCGGTCATGGTGTCCCAGTTCTGGCGGCCGTCCTTCCACAGGTAGATGCCGCCGTTGGCGACGACCGAGCGCGGGTGGGGCAGGCCGGTGAACCAGTGGACGGTGTCGATCTGGTGGCAGAGCCACTGGTCGGGTATGCCGGAAGAGTAGGGCCAGAAGAGGCGGAACTCAAGATACT
>CAVZNE010000062.1:0-4149 GCA_963776445.1 Terriglobales bacterium | reverse complement strand
AACGGGGATCCCCAGCAGGACCAGAACCAGGCCCGGCCACGTGTATTGGGGCTTATAACGCAATAATACGACACAGATCCCCGCCGCCATGGCGATATAGAGCGCGGGCAGCACCGGGTAGCCCAGAGCCTTGTAGGGCCGCTCCGCGTCCGGCCGTTTGAAGCGCAACACAAACAGCCCGGCGATGGTGAGGATGTAGAACACCAGCACCGCAAACATGATGTAGTCCAGCAACTGGCTATACGATCCGGAGATGCACAGCAGCACGGCCCATCCCGCCTGCACCAGCAGTCCCGCCACCGGCGTGTGATAACGCGGGTGCAGCTTGCCCACCGACTTGAAGAACAGCCCGTCCCTGCTCATGGCGTAGTAAACGCGCGCCCCGGCCAGCGTCATTCCATTGGCGCAACCAAAGGTGGAAACCAGAACCGCCGCGGCCATCAGCCATGCCCCGCCGGAGTGGAATATCTGCTCCAGGGCAGCCGTGCCCACGCGGTCTTCCGCCGCAAACTGCACGCCTCGCGCCATCACCGTAGCGCCGTGCGGGTCGCCGTGCATGGGCAGCACCAGGATGTAGGCCAGCGAAGCCAGAAAGTACACCACCAACACAAATCCAACTCCCAAAATCAGCGAGAGCGGAATATTGCGCTTGGGGTTCTTCACTTCCCCGGCAGTGAACGTGATGTTGTTCCAGGCATCGGCGGAAAACAGCGATCCCACCTGCACCACCGCCAGAATCACCACCATGTTGACCAGCACCATGGGCCCGCCCACGCCCACCTGCACCGGGTGCAGCGAGCCCCATCCCGCGTTCTGCCAGAAGTGGCTCCAGTTCGCGCCAAAGTTGGCCTCCAGCGCTGTGGCGTTGCGGCCGATGGTAAAGGCCAGCAAAATAAGCGCAGCCAGCGACAGGGCCTTCGCGGTGGTGAAAATGTTCTGGATCAGCGCGCCCAGCTTGACGCCAAAGATATTCACGACCGCCAGAAAGATCACGACGGCGATGCCGGTCAGATTGGCCGTGTTCACGCCAATCTCCATGTTTCCCAGCACCATGGGCCCCACCGGAATGGCCGGAACGTGCGCGATGTGCCAAAGCCAGTGCGTGGTCGAAATCGCCGGGAAAAACACGCCGAGAAACTTGCCGAAGGCCACGCAGACCGCGGCGATGGTGCCCGTCTGGATCACCAGGAAAAGCGTCCAGCCGTAAAGAAAGCCCCACAGCGGCCCCAGCGATTCACGCAGGTAAACGTACTGGCCGCCAGCCTTGGGCATCATGGCCGCCAGTTCGCCGTAGCTGAGCGCGCCGATCATCGTTAGGATGGCCGTCACCACCCATGCACCCAGATAAAGCGCCGGCGAGTTGGTCACCCGGGCAATTTCCGCGTCGACGATAAAGATGCCGGACCCGATCATCGATCCGATCACCAGCGCCGTCGAGCTGAACAGGCCCAAGCTTCGCGTCATCTGCGAAGCGTTGCCAGCATTGCTGACCGCGCCAGAGGCCTCTTGGAGAGAAGTCAAATTAGGAGTTTTC
The DNA here is from genome assembly GCA_963776445.1 of Terriglobales bacterium. Lineage (GTDB taxonomy): Bacteria > Acidobacteriota > Terriglobia > Terriglobales > Acidobacteriaceae > Telmatobacter. Next base: position 2,615 of record CAVZNE010000062.1, on the reverse strand, counting down.
TCTTGCATAAGTTTTACGCAGATTCTGTGTGAATGTTTCCAGCTTACAGAAACTGCGCAATCTCTGCCGCATTTTGCGTGCGGCCAAGTTTGTTTTATCGCTTCTATCGGCACGGTCGCAGGGTGCCCCATCCTTCGCGCTTTTGCAAAGGGTGGGAAAGCATGAATCTCAAATCAGCCATAGACCGGGTGCCGGGTGCCCCCGGTCTCGCTTTTGAGACCGGGGAAAACTTCCACAAACATCACCCCAGCAACTCAATCCACTTCCGGAACTCGGCGGCCGGGTCCGGCTGCCGGAACAGCGCCCCGGCAATCGCCACCAGCGAAGCTCCTGCCTCCACCGCGGCCGGAGCCGTCGCCAGAGTAATGCCGCCAATCGCTACCAGCACCGGCTCGGGTCCGGCAAGCTTCCGCAGATGCCGCACGCCCTCCATGCCGATGGGAGGTGCCGTCACGTGCTTGGTCCGCGTGGGAAAAACCACCCCGATGGAAAAATAATCCGCCGGAGTTTCGAGCACTCCCGGAACCAGTTCCGCGCCCCCGCCAAAGGTGCCGATGATACGGTCCGGCCCCAGCAAGCGCCGCGCCTCGACGGGCGTCAAGTCGTCCGCATCCACATGCACGCCGTCAAAACCAAGCTGCTCCACCAGGTCGGCCCGGTCATCCAGCACGAGCTTCACCTGTCCGGCGGGCATCGCGGCACGCAGAATCGCGGCATCGGCCAGCAGCTCGGCCTCGTCGCCTGTCTTGTTGCGGTACTCGAGCAGCGTCACGCCGGCATCGGCCAGCGAACCGCCCAGACGGCGCAAAAACTCGGCGCTGCCAGTCGGAGGAATGATCGACGAATCCAGAATCGGGTAGACCTTGGGAAAGGAAATAGCCATGAAACAAGGGTAATCCATGAGGACAGTGTTCAGTTGTAAGTTTTCAGTGGTCAGTCCGAAGAGGCAAACAACGGGTTCGGGTTTCTCTACCGAACACGCCCCTCTACCAACCTTTACTGACCACTGAAAACTGATCACTGACTCCTGTTTCTACCCCTCATCCGCCGAAGGCCCGTACGTGCCCGGGATGGGCGTGCCCAGCAGGCGAAGATAAACGCCCAACTGCGCGCGATGGTGAACCATGTGGTTCATCACCCAGGTCCGCCATACCTGGTACTTGGACTCATCGATCCATGTCTGGCCGCCGAACACAAACTTCCAGTGATCGTCCCACTTCTCCGGCGTAAACCCTGCCAACGCCGCCTTGGTCTCCGCCACTTCCTTGTCAAAGAGTTCCAGTAGCGCATCTTTCGATGCCGGAATGTACGACTCGAACTTGTGATCCGCCGGAAATTCCAGCTTGTCCTGGAGCAGGATTCCCGAACCCCATTGCCCGGCCGTCTCGGCAATGTGCCCTGCCAGACGGCCCAGAGCCATGGATTTGGGGTGAGGCTTGTAGGTGAAATCGACGTCCTCGGGAATCGCCTCAAGCATCTTGCGGGTTTTGGCCACTTCGCTGTCAAACTCGGCAATCAACTCTTTTTGAAAATCCATTCAGCAACCTCCTTGTTGCCAAAACAGCATAAATCAATTCCGCAGAGAAAGGCGAAGAAAAAGCGATAAATATTTCGCGACCGCAAGGCTTCTCAAAGCACCGACCGTCTTGCACAAAAAAGCGGCTCACCGAATGCCTCAGGCGAGCCGCTGTGTTTTCAGTTCTACCCGAAACCCTACTTGCTCTCCCCAGCCTTCGGAGCCAAAAACCGCTCCATGAAACTGGTATCGAACTCGCCCTTGCGGAAGTCCGGATCGCGCAAAATGCTCTCGTGCATGGTGATGGAGGTATCGATCCCCTGCACCACAAACTGGCTCAGCGCGCGCTCCATCTTGGCAATCGCCTCGTTGCGGTCGCAGCCATGTGTAATCAGCTTGGCAATCAGCGAATCATAGTAGGGCGGAACCACGCCCTCCGCGTACTGCGCCGTATCTACTCGCACGCCGTTGCCGCCCGGCACATTGAATACCTTGATCTTGCCCGCCGAAGGGGTAAACTTCACCGGATGCTCGGCATTGATGCGGCACTCGATGGCGTGGCCGCGGATCTCCAGCTTGGCAGGCAGAATATCGCTCAGCTTGTCCCCTGATGCAATCCGTAGTTGCGCCTTCACAATGTCCACTCCTGTGATGGCCTCGGTAATCGGGTGCTCCACCTGCACGCGGGTATTCATCTCGATGAAGTGGAGTTGGCGGTCCTTGTCCATCACAAACTCGACGGTGCCGGCGTTCTGGTAGCCGATATCGCTCAGGCAGCGGCACAGGGTCTTGCCCAACTCCTCGCGCATCTTGGGCGTAACCTGCATCGACGGCGCTTCTTCGATCAGCTTCTGATGGCGTCGCTGGATCGAACACTCGCGCTCGAACAGCGAGGCCACGTTGCCGTACTCGTCGGCCAGCATCTGGAACTCGATGTGGCGCGGGTCATCAATAAACTTCTCCATGTACAGTTCGCCGTTGCCAAAGGCGTTGGCCGCCTCGGTAAACGCCGCATGGAAGAGGTTGGGCAGGTCGTCGGCATTGCGCACCACGCGCATGCCGCGCCCGCCGCCGCCCGCCTTGGCCTTCAGGATGACCG
>CAVZNE010000061.1:0-4316 GCA_963776445.1 Terriglobales bacterium | reverse complement strand
GTTATATGTATACCTTAACTCATCTCATTGCTGGCCCGCTTGACGCCCTCACCCGGCACTGGGTAAAGCTCCCACCTCAGGTGGACTGGCATCCGGGAATAGTAGAGAATGCGCCACACACTGCCGGCGAAGAAGAAGACCAATCCCGCGTAAATTACGATGGAGGTTAAGAGAGTCATGATACCTTTCAAATCAAAACTGATCTACAACTGCACGGACGTCGACTGTGGAGTTCCGAATTCGTTCTTGTACGCGCGTGCAGCGCGCAAGAGGCCGGCTGCCCACTCCGGTGACGCGAACGCATGCAGGTGAGTGTAACCGGCCCATATCTTGTTGAGGATCAGTCCGTCGCGCTTGTCATAGCATCCGGTTCCTCTGTTCACATTGCAGGCCGCGATGGGCATATCCGGCTGGCGCACGACGCGTGAGTAATGAAACTCGTGACCATGCAGAACTGCGCCTTCGTTGAAAAACGGATTCGGCTCTGTCACAGTCATCTCCACATAGCCGTGCCCTTGCGGAACGGAGTCGACATCGACATCGATCGGGAGTGCCCCGGACATGGCGTAGCGCTTGCCATTCCATTGAATGGATCGCGCCAACAGCATCAGTCCGCCACACTCGGCATAGATGGGAACGTTGCGCGCAGCAGCCGCGCTGAGAGATTGCAGGAAGGAAGCATTTGCTGCCAACTGCCGCGCATGAACCTCGGGAAATCCGCCTCCTATGTAGATTGCGTCGATGCCTTCAGATATTTCTGACGCCTCCAGTGCGGAGACAGACACGAGTTCTGCGCCACCTGCCGTAAGAGCTTCAAGGTTCTCTGGGTAGTAAAAGTTGAAGGCTGCATCGCGCACGACGGCAATGCGCACTGGGGTATTGCTTACTTGTTGTTGAATTGACACATCGCTGCTTGTAGTGCCCTCAGAAAGAATCAATGGGTTGCAACCGGCAGCCAGGCTTAGAATGCGTTGCATATCCAGATGGTCCGCAACTGCATTCAACCTGCGAGGCAAATCTTCCAGGTTTTGGGAATCGGATGGAGTGACAAGGCCCAAATGGCGATCGGGAAGAATCCCCTCTTTCATGGCGGGAATTGCGCCGAGCACCGGCAACCCGGTGGCCGACTCGATTGCCGCGCGGACCACTGCTTCGTGGCGCGCACCATGCACGCGATTAAGGACAACCCCGGCAAACTGCAGATCAGGATCAAGGTGTTGACAACCCAGCACCAGCGCTGCCGCTGTACGCGTCATCTTTGCGACATTCACGACCAGCAACACGGGCGCATGAAGCGCCTTTGCCAATTCCGCCGTGCTGTGTGTTCCGGCTGGGTCCGCGCCATCGAAGAGTCCGCGGTTGCCTTCAACCAGATTGAATCCCTGGGGAAGGCAATGCGTGTCAAAGGACAAGGCCGCGATGTCAAACCCCATCAGCCAGGAGTCGAGGTTTCTGGCAGGCGAACCCGCGGCCCATGATAGCCACGCGGCGTCAACATAGTCAGGCCCCTTTTTGAATCCACGCACAGCAATCTCGTCCTGGCGCAAACGATGAAGGATGGCGAGGGAAACGATGGATTTGCCGGAGTCGCCGGCTAGACCGGCGACCACCAGGCGGGGCGAATTGTCGAGGAGTGTCATTGCGCGCGAGTGTTTTCTCTCAGCCTTGTTCGCTTCCCTCTTTGGGAGGAAGTTGAATGTACGATCCTCCAAGGTAGCTGTAGACGCAGCGCTCGGAATCGATGAGTTGACGAATGGCGAGCTTGCACATTTCCTTGGTGCAGTTCTCTTCGCCGAACTTGGCAATGGCGTGCTTTATCAGGTCGCCTGCTTTCAGGTTCTTCTTCCCGAAGCATTCTGTTGCCTCTTGAAACATCTCTTCCGCAATCATGTCTACCGTGATCTCAGCCATTTGAATCTCCTTCTTCCGTTACTTCGTGAACTATAGATGACGCGTACAAATCATACGTGCGGAGCTTCGCACTTCAAGCAAGAGCGCCGCAGCTCTGAAGGTCGCGATCGGCGACCTTGAGCTTGTCGCGAAGCTTCACTACCTCACCGATGATCAGGGTGGCGGGCGCCTCGATCTTTTCCTGCGCCGCCATGGCGGTTATGGTGGCAAGGGTTCCGGTGATCACCTTTTCTCCTGGCCAGAAGGCCATTTGGACAATGGCTGCGGGAGTATCAGGAGCGCGGCCCGCATCCATCAAGCGATTACAGATGGTTCCGACAGTGTGCACGCCCATGAGAACGATAAGCGTGGGAACCCTGCTGAGCGCCGAGAAATCAAGCGCCTGCTCATTTTCGTCCGTGGAAAAGTGGCCTGTAACGATCGCGACCCCTGATGCGAAATCGCGATGAGTGACTGGAATGCCCGCGGTGAGAGGAGCGGACAATGCCGAGCACACACCGGGAATGACATCGAAGGGAATGCCGTGATCCACGAGATACTCTGCTTCTTCCGCGCCGCGGCCGAACAGAAACGGATCTCCGCCCTTGAGGCGAACAACCATCTTGCCTTCGCGCGCTTTTTGCACAAGGAGTTGATGAATCTCATCCTGCCTGGATGCGTGGCAGCCGACCGCCTTGCCCATATAGAACCATTCGGCCAGCGGATTGCCAAGCGCCAGGACTTCCTCTTGAATCAGGCGGTCATAGACCACGACATCCGCGGAACGAAGCAGATTGACAGCCTTCACGGTCAAGAGATCCGGATGCCCCGGACCCGCCCCTACGATATAAACCTTACCCAGCTTCGTCATTGCGAACTCCTCACTGCACAGCAGCGCGAATTGTCACTGTAATCTTGTAAAACATGGTTAACATCAAAGCGCCCAAGGACCAGATCCCCAGTGCGATCGCCCACTCCGTACAGGTTGGCCGATACGCAGTGATCGTCCCAACGGGGGACGGCTCGAAGCCGCCGACAATCAGCGCGAGACCTTTTTCCATCCACAAGGAGACAAACACAGAGCCACACGCCACGACCAGCGCCACACGCGATCTTCTCAACGCGGGAATGTAGAGAACGACTAAAGCAGCGATCATCAGAATGGAAGAGACCCACATCCATGCAGTCATCCCCCACAAACCATGGAGCGTGCCGTATTGATAGGCCAATCCTTCGCGATCATGAGGAACGCCACTGTAGAGGCCGGTGAATATTTCGACCAATACCAGAAAGGTGCTGATCGAAGCCGCGTACGTAACGATGGTGGCGAGTTTGCCAATGACAGCGTCGCCTGGATCGTAGCCAGCGAACTTTTTCAACACGATGATCAACAGGATCAGCAGGGCTGGTCCGGCGGCGAACGCAGATGCCAGGAAGCGTGGCGCCATGACGGCAGTCATCCATAGGGGACGCGCCGCGAGACCGCTATAAAGAAATGCCGTAACTGTGTGGATGCTGACTGCCCAGGGAATCGATAGATAGACGACAGGCTTGAGCCAGATTGGGACTGGCACACCTCTCTGTTCCGCGCTCAGTGTTGTATAGGCAATGGCCGCGTTCAGCAGGAGGTAGCCGGAGAGGGAGACCATGTCCCAGAACATGACAGAATGCGGAGCGGGAAAGAGCAGGACATTGAGCACGCGCTCCGGTTGTCCGAGGTCCACCATGATGAAGAGCATGCACATGACGATGGAGGCGACGGCGAGAAGTTCCCCGACAATCGCGACCTTGGCAAACTGTTTAACGTCGTGCAGGTAATAGGGAATCACCACCATGACGGCAGAAGCGGCGACGCCTACGAAGAAGGTAAACTGTCCGATGTAGAGTCCCCAACTCACCTCGCGACTCATTCCCGTGACACCCAGGCCGTAATTCAACTGGCGCATATACATCGCCGCTCCCGTTGCGACGCAGGCCAGGAGCAGGGATACCCAATACCAGTACCGCTTGCTTCCGATCAGTGCTTTTTCAATCATGATGCGTCTCCACGCTAGAGCAGGTAATAGACAGCGGGTCCTGTACCCAGTTCCGGCGTTCTCTGCATGGCGTAACGCGACCGCAATGCGGAGCGAATCTCCGAAGCAGGATCGTTCAAATCTCCGAAGATCAAGGCGTGCTCATGGCAACCTTCGACGCACGCAGGGCGCTGCCCTGTTCCCAGGAGCTCCTCGCAGAAGTTGCATTTCTCGACAACACCTTTGGTGCGAGTGGGAAACGCGGGGTTAATGTTCACAAGGTCGGCGCGCGGGTCGACGAAATCGAAACTGCGCGAGTCGTAGGGACAAGCCGCCATGCAATAGCGGCAGCCAATGCATCGATGCCAGTCCATCATGACGATGCCGTCAGCGCGCTTCCACGTGGCACCG
>CAVZNE010000060.1:0-13534 GCA_963776445.1 Terriglobales bacterium | reverse complement strand
CCAACATCTTCGGCTTCGTCGACAGCACCAGCACGCTGGGCATCAACACCAACATCAACTGGGGCCACCGCATCAGCCCGCGAATGTATGTCTACGGGACCTATCGCCTCAGCCGGCAGCGAACACTGGTGGCGCCGGAGTTTGAGAACCGCCAGAACATCGCGGGGACGGCAAAGATCAACGGCACCGCAAGCACCAGCGTCAATGGCGCTGACCCTGCCGACTGGGGACCGCCGACGCTCAATTTCTCCAGCGGCATCGCCGGACTCAGCGACGCCAACAGCGTCTTCAACCGTGCCCGCACCGATCAATTCTCTGCATCCGCGGCTATCTATCGCCGCAAGCACAACATCACCGTGGGCGGCGATCTGCGCAAGCAGGAGTACAACGACTTCTTTGAGCAGAATCCGCGCGGCGCATTCACTTTTACCGGCTCGGCCACGGGGTCGGACTTGGCTGATTTCCTCATCGGCGTGCCCGACACCAGTTCCATCGCCTTCGGCAACGCAGACAAATACTTCCGCCAGCCCGTCTACGACACCTATGCCACCGACGACTGGCGCGTGCTTCCTGTACTCACCATCAATGCCGGCGCGCGCTGGGAGTACGGCGCGCCCATGACGGAGTTGAAGGGACGGCTGGTAAATCTCGATCTTGCTCCCGGCTTTACGGCCGCTGCGCCGGTTCTGGCCAGCAATCCGGTCGGGCCGGTGACCGGCGACCGCTACCCCACTTCGCTGGTTCGCCCCGACAGGCTGGGCATTGAGCCGCGCCTTGGCATCTCCTGGCGCCCGATTCCCGCATCGACCATTGTTGTGCGCGGCGGCTACGGCATCTATCACGATACGTCGGTCTACCGCGCACCGATGCTGGAGCTTGCGCAGCAGGCTCCGCTCTCAAAGAGCGTGACTGTCGAGAACAGCGCAGCCTGCCCGCTGACGCTGGCCAACGGTTTCAACTGCGCCTCCACCGACAACTTCGCCATCGACCCCGGCTTCCGGGTGGGATATGCGCAGACCTGGCAGTTGGCCGTGCAGCGCGATCTGCCCGCCGCATTGCAACTCAACGTCACTTATTTGGGGGTGAAGGGCACGCACGGGGTGCAGCAGTTTCTGCCCAACACCTATCCCATCGGCGCGGCTAACCCCTGCCCCGGCTGCCCGCGGGGCTTTGTCTATCGCACCTCGGGCGGCAACTCGACGCGCAACTCCGGACAGCTTCAACTGCGCCGCAGGCTGCGCAGCGGCTTCACCGCATCGCTGCTCTACACCTGGTCGAAGTCGATGGACGACGACGCGCAACTCGGCGGCCTGGGACACGTTACCGCGAGCGAGCAGAACGACGGGACGAGCGGGGCTACGGCTTCCATCGCCCAGAACTGGCTCAACCCGCGGGCGGAACATGCACTTTCCACCTTCGATCAGCGGCACCTGCTCAACCTTCAGGCGCAATACACCAGCGGCGAAGGCCTGGGCGGCGGCGACCTGATGCGCGGCTGGACCGGGCGGTTGCTGAAGGAGTGGACTGTGCTCACCAAGATCGTGGTTGGCTCAGGAATGCCGGAGACGCCGGTGTATCTGGCGGCTGTTCCTGGCACCGGCTTTTCGAATTCGATTCGGCCCAGCGTTGCCGGAACGCCTGCATCCAGTCCCGCCGCGGGCCTCCACTTGAACTCTGCAGCCTACACCGCTCCGGCTCCTGGCCAGTGGGGCACGGCGGGCCGGGATTCGATCACCGGGCCAGGCCAGTTCAGCCTGGACAGTTCACTGGCCCGTACCTTTCGGGTAAGCCAACGCTCTACGCTCTACGCCCGCGTGGACGCAACGAACCTGCTGAATCACGGTGTCTTCACCGGCTGGAACACGACATGGAACAGCGCGCAATTTGGCGCGCCGGTTGCGGTCAATCCCATGCGCAGCCTGCAAACCACGATTCGGGTGAGATTCTAGCGATGAGAAGACTGTCCGCGTTCCTTATGAAAGAGGCTGGATTGGGTTCGTGCTTTCCCACCCTTGGCGCAAAAACAAGAACGCGCCATGGACGGGGCACCCGGATTGGTGGCGATGCCGGCGGCAGGCGAGTTAGCTTTGGCGGTTTCCCTGATCTCAAAAGCGAGATCTGGAGTACCCGGCGTTTGTGGCACCCCTTGACGCTCCTCATGCTTCTTTCGGCTGTTGGTCCGGCAACTGCGCAGCAGATTGGGCAGAACAAATCCGGCGCCGCTGCCGACTCCTATACGCTCTCGGTGAAGGTGCAGTTGGTGGTCGAGGCGGTGGTGGTGAAGGACAAGGACGGCAAGCCGATCCAGGGGCTCACCGCCAAGGACTTCGCACTCACCGAGGACGGCGCCGCGCAGACCATTCGCTTCTGCGAACATCAGGACCTGGCCAACCTCTCCGCGCCGCTGCCCGCTTCCCTGCCATCGAGCGAGGACCTCAAGATCTATAAGCGGCTGGCACACACGCAGATCGCACCGGAGACGGTGGAGAATGACCGCTACAAGAATCGCCGCCTGCTGGCGCTCTACTTTGACATGTCGGCGATGCACCCGGCCGATCAGCTTCGCGCTCTGGCCGCGGCAGAGCAGTTCATCCGCACGCAGTTAACCACTGCCGATCTGGTGTCGATCCTGCGCTACCAGGGCGCTTCGGTTGATATCCTGCAGGACTTTACCGCCGACCGCAACAAGCTGCTCAGCATTCTCGAAACTCTTGTCGTGGGCGAAGACCTGAGCTCTACGCAAACCTCCGACGACGCCAGCAGCGCCGACACCGGCGCGGCCTTCGGACAGGACGACAGCGAGTTCAACATCTTCAGCACCGACCGCCAGCTTGCCGCGCTGCAAACAGCGGCCAAGATGCTCGGCCAGTTGAACGAGAAGAAATCGCTGGTCTACTTTGCCAGCGGTCTCCGCCTGAACGGCGTGGACAACCAAGCCCAGCTTCATGCCACGGTCGATGCAGCGATCAAAGCCGGTGTCTCCTTCTGGCCCATCGACGCGCGCGGCCTGGTGGCCGAGGCACCGCTGGGCGATGCGACGCAAGGCTCGCAGGGCAACTCCGGCATTTACACCGGCGCTGCTGCTCAGGCCGTCAGCAGCGGATTTCAGCAGTCGCAGGACACACTCTATGCGCTGGCCGGCGACACCGGAGGCAAGGCGTTCTTCGACAGCAACGATCTGGATCACGGCATCGTGCAGGCGCAGCAGGCTATCGGCGACTACTATCTGCTCGGCTACTATGCCACCAACACCGCGCAGAATGGGCACTTCCGGCGTATCAAGGTAGCGCTCACCAGAGATATGGCGGCCAATCTCATCTATCGGCAGGGATACTATGCCGACAAGGATTTCAGCCGCTTCAACACCGCCGACAAGGAGCGCCAGCTTGAAGACGCGCTGATGCTGGAAGACCCCATCACCGAGCTCTCCATCGCCATGGAGATTGATTACTTCCAACTCAATCGCGCCGAGTATTTTGTGCCCATCGTGGTGAAGATTCCTGGGCGCGAACTGGCCTTGGCCAAACGCGGCGGTGCCGAGCACACACTCATCGATTTCGTCGGCGAGATCAAGGACCTGTTCGGCGGCACCACGGTATCGAATGTCAGGGACAACGTCAACATCAAGCTCTCCGACGCGACCGCCGCCGAGCTTTTGCACCGGCCCATCGAGTACGACACAGGTTTTACGCTTCTGCCCGGCAAATACCGCATCAAGTTTTTGGCGCGGGACGACGAGACGGGCAGAATCGGCACCTATCAGACCACCTTCGTCATCCCCAACCTGAACAAGGAGGAGAAGCGCGTCCCCATCAGCTCGGTGGTTCTCAGCAGCCAGCGCGTGGAGATGAGCGAAGCACTCTACGACGCCGCCAAGGGCAAGGAAAAACAGAAAGAGGCTGCCGTCAATCCGCTGGTTCAGGATGACAAAAAGCTGGTTCCCAGCGTGACGCGCGTCTTCAGCGCAGGCCGCGACATCTACGTCTATCTGCAGGCCTACAAGCCGTCCACGGGGGGCGTCGCGCCTGAGAACCAGGCGACCGATCAGCCGGTTGTTGCCTTCGTCAGTCTCTATCGCGACGGGGCAAGAGCCTTCGAAACACAGCCCATCTCAGTGACTCCCAAAGCTCAAGGCCGGCTTGGGACCGCTCCACTCAACTTCAGCTTCAGCGTCAATCACCTGGCCCCTGGAGAGTACGAATGCCAGGTGACTATTCTGGACCCGGCGACGCAGAAGTCAACCTTCTGGCGAGCGCCGATCCTGATTGTTCCGTAGGGAAGTCCGGACGAGTTCCAGCTTTCAAGGTTGCAATCCCTGAGGGGGCTACGCCTAAACGATCCGACCTTTTCGGCAAGATCATGACTTTTGGTGTCTCGATCCCGGTCGTCACTGCAAAGGCTGCTTGTCAGTTACCACTTGTGCACAATCGACACACCCGCGGCGCGGTGGCCGTGAGTGTCGCGACAGTGTTGGTAGCGGCAAATCACTCAGTTGGGCTGCAAACTTCACTCCAGTTAGACTCCCGCGGCCAATACACTTGGTAGAAGAGGATTCTGAAAAACAGCAAAGTATTCTGTTCGTTACAAATTCTCCCCAGGATTACTCCTCGAATGTCGCCAAGTGACATGAAATCTGGCTGATGCATTGAACTCGACAGGATGGCTGGTGTTACGGCGTTTGGACTAAGTCGCTGGCGCGACGGACGCTGCTGCATGGGCTTCCCTCGGGCATTGTTGGCCGTGTAAACCTCGGGTCACAGGAGGTTTACCGTGACCCATCTTCGGCAGTTGATGCTGGATGAACTCCAGCGTCGCAACTACTCCCCAAGCACTGTCCGTTGCTACATCCACGCGGTGGAGGACTTTTCGAAGTACTTCCACCGCTCGCCAGAGCGCCTTGGTCCCGGCCATATTCGCGAGTACCAGGTGCACCTGTTTCGGGAACGGAAGTTGTCGCCTGGTACCATCCAGAGCCGTTCTGCGGCTCTGCGGTTTCTCTTCGTCAAGACTCTTCGGCGCCCGTACCTGCTCGATGAGATTCCTTTTCCCAAGCGCCCCAGGAAGCTGCCGACTGTACTCAGTCCGGAAGAGGTCGCGCGGCTGATCGATTCGGCTCGGAACCTGATGCATCGCACGATGCTGATGACGCTGTACGCAACGGGGCTGCGAAGAGCCGAGTTGTGCCACCTGAAGGTCGCCGACATCGACAGTGAACGCATGGTCATTCATGTCCATCAAGGCAAGGGCAGCCGCGATCGCGATGTCCTGTTGACCGCCAAGCTTCTGGACACTCTGCGAGAGTACTGGCGCTGGATGAAGCCGAAGACCTACCTGTTCCCAGGCATGGTGAACAATTGGCGAGCAGATGTGCCTATCACGGAGAAGATCGTCTGGGACGCGGTTGCCTACGCAGCCAAGCAGGCCGGTATCAAGAAGCACGTATCTCCGCACACGCTCAGGCACAGTTTCGCCACGCATATGCTCGAAGCAGGCGCCGATCTGCGCACCATCCAGGTGCTTCTCGGACACTCCAAGCTCGAACACTCGACCATCTATCTGCACTTGTCGCGGCGCCACCTGCAGGCGATCCCAAGCCCGCTCGAAGCGATCGAAGTGTCACGGCCCGACGAAGCAAAGCGCTCCAGGAGACGGATGAAGCGATGAGCCGGCCCACCCTCGAGGTGGCCGACATCGTCCGCGCAGCGGGCAACAGTTTCTGGCAACAGCAGCAGTCGCACTTGGCATGGCCCCATCGCAAGGTGCTCGATGCCATCGTCCGCTGCCGCACCGCGGCGCTGGGCGGTCATCTGGATCAGTGCGTCCGCTGCGGCCATCAGGCCATCTCGTTCAACTCCTGCCGCAACCGGCACTGCCCCAAGTGCCAGGGGAACGTGCGCGCAAAATGGCTGGCGGCGCGCTCGGCTGAACTGTTGCCCGTGCCGTACTTCCACGTCGTCTTCACTCTGCCGCACGACTTGTCCGCTCTTGTTCTCCAGAACAAGCGGCTGCTCTACGACCTGCTCTACCGCGCCAGCGCTGCGACGCTGCTCGAACTGGCGCGCGATCCCAAGCACCTCGGAGCCGACATCGGATTCCTCGGCGTGCTCCATACGTGGGGACAGAACCTCGAGCATCATCCCCACGTCCACTACATCGTTCCCGCCGGCGGTCTTGCTCTCGATGGCTCCAGATGGATCGATTCGTCGCGCCGCTTCTTTCTGCCCGTCCACGCACTCAGCCGACTCTTCCGCGGCAAGTTCGTTGCTGGACTGAAGCAACTCGTCGCACAGGACAAGCTTCAGTTTCATGGCTCACAACAGCATCTGGCCGCTCCTGGCGGCTTTTCCAGTCTTCTCCGGCAACTGTTCCAGCAGGACTGGGTCGTCTATGCCAAGCCACCCTTCGGCGGCGCCGAGCATGTCCTCAACTACCTGGCCCGCTACACCCATCGCGTCGCCATCTCCAACCATCGCCTCGTGGCCTTCGAGAACGATCGCGTCTCCTTCCGCTGGCGCGACTATGCCCACGGCAGCAAGAACAGGGTTATGACCGTTTCCGCCCATGAGTTCCTGCGCCGTTTCCTGCTGCACGTTCTGCCCGGCGGCCTGGTCCGCATCCGGCACTTCGGACTCTTCGCCAACCGCAGACGGAGTGCTGCACTCGAACGTTGCCGCGCCCTGCTCGGTGTGACGGCCTGCGTCGATCCGCCCGAGCCGCCCAGACTGCGCTGTCCCGTCTGCTCCGGCACCATGCTGATCGTCGAACGGCTAACCCGCGGCCAGCTTTACTTCCGGGCAAGCCTGACCTTGCCCGAGTCTCGGAGGTGCCGCGATGACAGTTCCTGAGTGTCTCTACACTCGTCAGGCCGCTCGCCATCATTCCCGACGCCGTGCACACGCACGCAACAGCGAAGTGCGCGCAAACCCCGGAAAACACCCTCACAACACCTCTCAAAAGCTACAGAACGGCGACGCATTTAGCCGTGGAACCGGACACCACGCCGCCCAGACCGTCGCCACCTGCCACTGCAAAATCCAGACGGACCAACTGCCGCACATTGAAATCCCATAGGGGGATCACCGCGTCCGTCGCAAACGCCAGCGACTTACTCCAAACGGCCCTATCGAAACTGCCCCGGCAGAAGATCATGCCACAGGACACCCTCGTCGCACCGGGGCAGTCCCGATAGGGAGCTAACGTTTATCGCGACTAGGATAACGCTACATCGATTGAAGGAGGGATAGCAAGGTTACCCGCGAGGGTGTAGGGTTACCGACTGTCCATCCGACCTTTCAGCTTCTGAGCATCGATTGCCTTCCGCCAGCGAATGAATGTCTCGCCGTCGATTTCAGCTCGCCGGCATGCTGCAGCAATCGTGGAGCCTCGCAGAACCGACCGCTCAATCTCTTCGAATAGCCCTTCTTTCTCCTCTGGCGAGTGCACCTTTCCCCTCCTCCGGGGAAATTCCTGAACAAATTCCACCGCAGGCAACATCGGACGTGGGCTGACCGGTTTATTGGCTGCGACCTTGGCCCAGTAACCGATTGGAGGAATCGGCACCCACAGTTTCACGCAGTTCTTCCTCAGGGCCACATCAGAGACGCCGTATCGTCGCGCGACCGTTGTCATGGGAGCATTCCAGATTTCGTCGTAGAGCACCTCCCGATCGTATTTCAACGCTAAACTTGCCAGTACCTTTGGTCGGCCCATATCCGGTTCTCTAATTGCCCCTTCGGCATTCGGACGAGCAGTTCTGTTGGTTCTGGTTGAGGATTGTTTTGGAACCGGCTTAGGTGTCTCGATCTGATGGTGTGGACTGCGGCTCTCGCCTCGCATTTCAGCGGAAGCTCCGAGTTGGAGCTGTCTCTCACCTGGGGTTCTCGGGTGACGCTGGCTGGGCACTGGACTGCTTACATCAAGATCGAAAACTGCTCCAGTCTCTGTTATCCTCACAGGCGGCAAAGGCGGCGGCGGGTCAACGGGTTTTAGAGCGTTAAGTTTCTGCCGAAATCCCTTGGGAGGGCAAGGGATGTGAAGGGCCTTGCAAACAGCCCATATGTTCTCACCCATCCCCAATTGCCTACCTGCTTGCCCCGTCCCTACGGACCACACCAGCCTGTAAATCTGCTGCCGGTCATATCGCTTCATGAGGATGCGCGAGACTTCAAAGGGTGGGTTGCTGGGTGGCATCTCGTCCGCCCTTCGAACTTGCGAGTGGGTAGACTGACCCACAGTGGGTGCAGAGAGACGATGGGCTCCGCGAAAACTGGACCCGTCGTCGGTTTGAGGGTCTCCTAAGGATGACATTGAGGAAGAACCTTGAGGCTGTTGATCAGCGCCTTCCGGTGGGGCGCTCAGCGGCAGGGATTTGGCACTTCGACCTTCATGGGTCGCTGAGCTAATTTGCTCGGGCTTCGGTTTCTTACTGTCGACACTCTTAATAGCCAGCCCGGAGATGCTAGACGCGCCGATCAAAGTGGTCTCTGACCCATTATCAGTGGAGACGTCATCAAGTAAAGGAGTGGGTAACGTTATCTCGGGAAATACAAATCCTGCCGCGATTAAAGTTCGAAAATCGTCCTCTAGCCTCCGCCAGCACCCTGTTTTTACCGTTCTATAATATCCAGCAGCCCCTCCTAAATACCAATAGAATCAGTGACATTATCTCCAATACCGTCGCAAGCGGCAGTAGGGAATCCTCGCGCAGCGGGGGAACAGGTAAATATGTCCATTTAGAGCAAAACCAGTGTCCTTGTGTCCTGTTCAATGCATGCGAGGTCGCCGCTCCCTGAGGTTCGCGTCGACTTGGATGAACTGCTTTCGGGATACACCAACTCTGGTTTTGCATTAGCCAATATCCATGCGGGTTTGCCCTCACTTTCGGCGAGTGGGTTTTACCCCTAAGGGGGAATATTTTCCACTTTCATCCAGAAAATTCGGCTTCTCCAGAGCAATTACCTGAATGGTCTGAAGAAACTCTTCGCGTCGTTTACGGTTCGCTTCCGTGTCACGTTTGGGGGCCTGAAGGATTTTTTTACGCCTCAGGCCCATCTCCTAGCGGTGAAATAGGCCTGAGGCGAGGGTAGCGGATATCTATCGCTTCCTCTGCTACCACCATTCCATGAGGCGCTTCGATGTGACCTTCGCACTGGAGTCGGGTTTGGCGGAGCGCAGCAGCAGTAGTGGGCACTGCACCAACTTCACCAGCTTCTCGGCAATTGAGCCGAACACCAGCGGATGCCACCCGGTGATGCCGTGCGTCGAAACCACAACCAGGTCGATCTTCTCGCGCTCCACCACCTCCATGATGCTTCCCGCCGTATCGTTTCCAACTTCGATAGAGGTTTTTGCCTTGATTCCCCTGGCCGCAAGCGCCGTAAGGCATTTCGCCAGATGCTCTTCCGCAGTGGCGGTTTCCTCCTGGATGAATTCGGTCTGGGGGACCAGGTCCGGCAGAGTCGTGGTCGGAAACATGGGAATTACGTGCACAAGGAAGAGTTCGGCGCCAAAGTGTTGCGCAAGATCGGCGGCCATCTCCAGGGCAGCCTGGGAGGATGGGCTGAAGTCAATGGGCAGCAGGATTTTTGTAGGGAAGGAAGGGGAATTCGCGGGTAAAGCTCTGACTTCTGACATGACGGTCTCCTTGCAGAATCACGGAAACAGCACGGCCTCCATTCTCGGTCCATGGAGGGGAAGGATTGCTCCGTTTCGGACAGGTCCTGTGTCCTCGGACAGGTCCTGTGTCCCTGGAACGCTTCCATGAAGGTCTGATGCGATCCAATCGCATTCCGTTGCCGGCATTCAGGATGGTACAAACGAATTCGCTGCGACTCTCCGGGGCCGGATCGAGAACCAGCAAAAAGGTTTCCCGGAGTCAGCTTCCACTGCCGCGGATTGCCCACATGCGGATCATGGGTCCCCATGCGCTATGCTTGACTGCGATATGAGGCGAATCTGTGGTTGACCAAACCCATTCAACAGAAGAGCTGCCTCCAGCGCCGCTGCCGGTCCGTCGCGGGGTGCTGGTGTGCGGTGTGGTGCAGGGCGTGGGGTTCCGGCCCACGGCCTACCGGCTGGCCTCGGAAGAAGGGCTGGCGGGGTTTATCGGCAACGATACGGACGGCGTCACGATCGAGATTGAGGGGCCATTGACGCGGGTGGAGGCTTTCCTCGCGCGATTGCGCGCCGAGGCTCCGCCCCTTTCGCGGATCGATTCCATCGCGGTGCGCGAGGCTGCGGTAACCGGCGAAACGGGCTTCCGGATTGTGGCCAGCGAGGTTCTGGGCCGGGTCAGTACGGGGATTCCGGCGGATGCGGCCACCTGTCCGGACTGCCTGCGGGAGCTGCTGGACCCCAACGACCGGCGCTATCGCTATCCATTCTTGAACTGCACCAACTGTGGGCCGCGGTTCACCATTACGCGGCGCATCCCCTACGACCGGCCGCAAACCTCGATGGCGCGGTTCCCCATGTGCCCGGCATGTCAGGCGGAATACGACGATCCCCTGAACCGCCGCTTTCATGCGCAGCCCAATGCATGCTGGGAGTGCGGGCCGCGGGTTTCGTTGGTGGCAACGGATGGCGTGGAGATAGCGGTAGATGACCCGGTGACCGCGGCGATAGACCGGTTGCTTGCTGGCGAGATCATGGCCATCAAGGGCATTGGCGGTTTCCACTTGAGCGTGGACGCTACGAACGAGGCGGCGGTGATGCGCCTCAGGCAGCGCAAGCACCGCTTCGGCAAGCCGCTGGCGGTCATGGTGAAAGACATGGCAGCGGCGCGGGAGCTGTGCCTGCTGACTGCGGAAGAGGAGACGCTGCTGATGACGCCGGCGCGGCCCATTGTGTTGGCGCGGATGCGGGAAGAGAACGGCATTGCGGCGGATGTTGCGCCGGGGCTTCCGTGGCTGGGCGTGTATCTGCCCTATGCGCCGTTGCAGCATCTGCTGTTTGCCGATGAACGGGAGCGGGCCCTGGTGATGACCAGCGCCAACCTGAGCGAGGAGCCGATTGCCATTGACAACGACGAGGCGCGCACGCGGCTGGGCGGAATTGCCGATGCTTTCCTGATGCACGATCGGGAGATCTTGCAGCGCTGCGACGATTCAGTCGCGGCGGTGGTGGATGGCGCGCCGCAACTGGTGCGGCGCGCGCGCGGCTTTGTGCCGCTGGGCGTCGAACTTCCTCTGGATGCGCCGCCGCTGCTGGCCGTGGGCGGGCACTTGAAGAATGTGTTTGCGCTGGCGCGGGGACGGCGGGTTTATCAGAGCCAACATTTGGGAGATTTGGAGAACCTGACCGGCCTGGAATTCTTCAAGGAGTCGCTGGACCACCTGATGCGCACCTTTGAGATTGAGCCGCAGACGGTGGCGCACGACCTGCATCCGGGCTACCTGTCGACCGAGTGGGCCAAAGAGTGGGCGCAAGAGCGCGGACTTGGCTTGATCGCCGTGCAGCATCATCATGCGCATGTGGCTGGGTGTATGGCCGAGCATGGGTTGCAGGGGCCGGTCATCGGGCTCTCGCTGGACGGCACCGGCTACGGAACGGATGGCAAAATCTGGGGCGGGGAAGTGCTGATCTGCCGCCTCGATGGATTTGAGCGGTTCGCGCATCTGAAGTATGTGCCCATGCCGGGCTCGACGGCGGCCATTCGCGAGCCGTGGCGCATGGCTTTGGGACATTTGCATGCAGCGGGATTTGACGTTGCGTCTGCTGAGGTTCTGAACCTCGTGGGCGCTAATGAAAATGAGGCGCGGGTCCTGTTGCGGATGATGGAGCGGGGGATCAACTCGCCCCTGACTTCGAGCTTGGGCAGGCTGTTCGATGCAGCCGCGGCCGTGGTGCTGGGGCGGCGCGTGGTGGACTATGAGGCGCAGGCGGCCATTGAGATGGAAGGAATTGCCGTGGACGAGCCGGACGAGGATGCCGCGTATTCCATGGAGTTGTTAGTCGGCGATTGGGCGGGGCGTGAGCCGGTGAGGATTGGTGCGGAGCCGCTGTGGCGCGGACTGATCGAGGATCTGCGGGTTGGCATGAGCGTGCCCCGCATTGCCGCGCGGTTCCATGCGGCGGTGGCGGCGGGCTTTGTGCAGGCGGCAGTGCTGGCGAGTGCAGCTACAGGAATTGGCCAGGTGGCGATGAGCGGCGGCTGCATGCATAACCGGCGGTTGGCGCGGCTTTTGCGCATCGGGCTGGAAGCAGAGGGGGTTGAGGTGTTTCAGCACGCCCAGGTCAGCCCCGGCGATGGCGGGTTGAGTTATGGCCAGGCTGCGGTCGCTGCGGCCATTTTGGCGAAGCGCAATTGAAGGAGTCATTGTGCCCTCTCACTCTTTCTGCATAGATCGCGGAAAGAGTGGGAGAGTAACTGTATGGATTGATGAGCGAAGGCCACAGTTAGTTGGAAAGGTGGACTAACTGCTGCGCTTCCTGGCGCGCGCCGAGAATGGAGACGCGGGGAATGCGGCCGCGGACCATAGCCACTTCGTCGCAGCGATGCAGGCGCGGGCAGTTCTGGCAGTCCTTGAAGACCTTGTCGGGCAGATCGGCCTTGTCTTCGACGGTGCGGAATCCATATTTGAAAAAGAAGTCAGGCACGCGCGTAAAGAGGCAGACAGACTGGATGCCGTGCTCTTCGGCCTCTTCGATGAGCGCGCCCAGAATGCGGCCGCCTGCGCCCTGTCCCTTGGCTTCCGGCTTGACCACGATGGAGCGCACCTCGGCCAGGTGCGGCCCGTAAAGATGGAGCGCGCCGCAACCAAGAAAGACGCCGCCGTCGGACTCGGCAACGGTGAAGTCACGAATGTTTTCGCAAATCTCGGCGAAGGCACGCTTCAGCAGTGTGCCATCGGTGGAGAGCGAGTTCACCAGGTCGTATACGTCGGATGCGTCCTGGAGCCGGGCCTTACGCACCAGCATGAACAGCCTCCCCATTTGAAATGAGCGCAGCGATGCGTTCGGATGCAGCAGCCAGCGCCTGGCGCACACGTTCGCGTGCGGTTCCGCCGATGACATCGTGGCAGTCGAGTGTGGCCGCGAGAGAAACAGCGGCAAAAAAGTCCTCAGCAAATACCGGGCTGAAGGCGCGCAGTTCTTCCAGAGTGAGCTCGCCCAATTCCGCGCCTTTTTCCAGGCCGAAACGAACAGCATGGCCAATGATTTCGTGCGCGGTGCGGAAGGGAATTCCCTTGTGGACCAGGTACGTGGCTGCGGCCATGGCGTTCAGGTAGCCGGACTGCGCCGCTTCGTTCATGCGCGCACGATTGAACTGGAGGGCAGCAGTGAAACGCGCCACGAGCGTGAGCATCGGCGCAACAAAGCTGACTGAAAATGCCGGCTCCTGGGTCTCCTGCATGTCTTTATTGTAGGCCAGAGGCAGTCCCTTGAGAAGCAGGGTGACCGTTTGCGCCGCGCCGTGGATGCGTCCGACCTTGGCGCGGATCAGTTCGGTCAGGTCGGGATTCTTCTTTTGCGGCATGGCGCTGGAGCCGGTGGAGAAGGCTTCCGGCAGCAGGACAAAGCCGTATTCCGCCGT
>CAVZNE010000059.1:0-4933 GCA_963776445.1 Terriglobales bacterium | reverse complement strand
AGGCAACGTCAATGCTTCGGGAGTGGAGTTGGACATGGTGACGGCCACCTTCGGGCCGCGCTATACCTGGTCGCCCGCGCATCAGCGGTACGCGCTTTTCGGCCAAGCGCTGGCCGGCATAGCGAACGGCTTTAACAGCGTCTTCCCCGCCGCCACCGGAGCCATCAGCAGCAACAACAGTTTGGCGCTCGTATTGGGCGGCGGCATGAATGTGGCTCTGTCGCGGCATGTGGCGGTGCGCGCCCTTGACGCGGACTGGCTGCGTACGCAACTGCCCAACGGCACAACGAAAGTTCAGAATAATCTGCGCCTGGGCGCCGGATTTGTCTTTAGGTTCCGGTGATAGGCGCCGATGGACGGTCTAGCGGCCGAAGGAGATGGCTCGGCTGGGTTGGATCATTCATCGCGCTGCGGAATCGCTGTTTGCAGTTCAAGTACCGTTGCGTTGTCTGCTTCCCGGTTTTTAGAGCTTTCCCATGCCAGAATTCTGTTTCTGATCATCGATCGCCTTCCGCCAGCGAATGAACGTGCCGTCGTCGATGTCAGCTTCCGTTAAATCTCCTCAGCGGCATTTCCCTCTGTCGTCTTCAGCAAGCGTCGGGACCGCCGATATCTGAATGGACATCCGGTCGTGAAGTCGATGTCCAGCCGAGCGCTTGCCATCTCAGGCACCGCAGCAATGATTTGATCCCAGCATGACCAATCGACTCCGTCTTCCCACTTGCCCGGATCCGCGGGAAAGTTGCTGTGGACAAGGGTCAGTGACAACCACCGGCCCTGCGAAAGCTGGCACGTGTAGCCCACACGTTCCGGAAGTTCCGCGTCGTTGATCCACTCCTGCAGGCGAACGGCGACGTCCTCGAGATTGGCTACCTCGTTTGAAAGATATTCGGCTGCAGCTAAACGCGCCAGTAGTTGGCGCGCAACTCCGACATTGGCTTCCCTAAGCATTCCCGCCGGCGTACGGTAAGGGACTACGAAGCGGCTCGGCAATAACTCTTCCAAAGGTCGTAGCCTACCCTTTCGGTGGACGCTTCCACATGGCATCTGCAATTCCTATACACACTACAGGTGGGTCGCACAATTGTGGTCAATGGTCTGGAAGTTGCCAAGATCAGAGGACCAAAAGCTGGCCTTCAGTTTGTAAACAAATTGCATGAAAAACGGCATAATGTCTACAAAAAATGGCGCAACGCGGAACAAAAATCACACAAATTACAGATTCCACGGCGATTGCAGTAGAGTTTACAAATACCTGGTAAACACAACCCCTATAAGCAAACAGAATCGGCAAAGCAAATGGCCGGCGGGCCGATCTTCAGGACGAAGATCGGCCCCCGGCCATTTTTTATTGTTCGCTCACTCCCGATTGCATGGCGAAATCGCGTCTATGTCTGCGGCTTGAAAATCACGATCTGATACACGGCGTTGTTGTGAAACCAGATCAGAATGCCCCGGGAGGGCCATATCTGCTTCATGGCACTGCCGTTCCACTCCATCCTTCCGGCATCGCCATAGATTTTGCGGACCTTGTCGGCCGGCATGCCGAACTTGACGCCGCTCGCCGTGACGCCTTTGAAGCGCTTCTCGAAGCGAAGTTCGATGGCCTGGTCTCCTTTATCGCTCATCAGACAGTTGAGACCTGCCTTATCCCATCGCATCATGCGGCCGCTGGAGTGTTTATCGGGGAAGCCGAGGAGGTCGACCAGGGAGTTGGCGCTGGCGCCCACTGTGAAGTGTTCCCAGCCCACTCCTTCCTTGATCGTCCGCTGCGTGTTCTGGGCTGTAGCTCGGCATGTTGCCGTCCCGAGCAGCAGCAGGATCATTGCGCACAAGAACATCCGGAAAAAACGGATCATGGCGTGACACTCCACTTGAGTCTTGGAGCAATTTCAAGAGTACAGTGTATTTCCAATTGCTTAAAACATGTTTACGTTCAGAAAATAAACCCAACTCTACCAGGCAAACCAGGGACACTCGTTCCCAACCTATTGAGTATGCACTGGCATTGAATCCCGGCCCGGCGCGTCGCTGTTGTGGGGGTTCTCGATCTGCATTTGCGCAGCGCGCACCAGGGCGTCTTCCGGAAACAGAGCGCGGTACTGCTGAATCAGCTTCTGCGCCCGCCAGGTCTGGCCTTCTGCGTGGTATTTCTGCGCGAGCCGGACCACCAGCGGACCGGAGTAAGGATAGGCGGCAACCCCGCGCTCCAGGACCGCTTCCGCCTCCTGCGCCCGGCCGAGATTCTGAAGCGCCGTGGCCAGATTCAGAAAAGTCGTAGGCTCCTCCGACCCCTGCTTCAGCGCCCGCTCAAAATAATCGGCAGCCTTAGCGTTGTCCTTTTTCTCTGCCAGCGCCACCGCTCCCAAAGCGTTCAGCACCTGGGGATCGTTGGGCGACGATTTGCTCAGCTCGTCCAGCTTCCGGAACCAGTAGGGCCACAGGGTCGGGTCCTTGCGGGCAGCCGTCCAGTAGGCGTCCAACTGCGACAGATCGGGCATCTTGCGGCCCGCCTCTCCTGCCGGGCGATTAAGCCACAACAGGCCGGGCAGATCGGGCTTGGGCTGCTCGAAGGCAATCTCAGGCAGCGGCTGGCCAGGGTAGCGCACAATGCGATGCTTGGTGTCGTTGGAGTGGGCAATGCCGGCCACCGGGCGCTTCTCCATGTGGCAATCGACGCAGTAGTCGCCCACCGCGGCCCGCTTGGCGTCGCCGGGCTTCAGCGTGCAACTGGTTTCCGTGTGGCAACTGAGGCAGGCGGCGCGATAAGCGGCCTTTTCCTCACCCGGCGCCGGCCGGTGATGAGTCGAATGGCAGGTGCTGCAGGTGAGCCGCCCATGGCTCTCCTGGTAGCAGCGGCTCAGTTCCAGCGTAGAATTTTTCCACCACAGGGGCTGCTCCAGGCTGCCGCGGATGGGCGGATTGGTCTCAAGCCGGTTGGCCTCGGCGCGCTGCTCTTCCTTGATGGGGCGCTTGACGATGGACATGGTCTCGGCCAGCGGCGTGCCCGGCCGGTAGTCCATCACCGTCTTGCCCGGATAGAGCACCACGGCATCGCCCGCCTGGTGACATTCGCGGCACAGGTCGTCGGCCAGCCGCGGCGACAGCTTGGCTGGATTCACAATGGAGGTGTCCACTTCATTGGCCGCCAGAACGCGCCCCTTTTTCGTCTGCATCTCCTGCACGTGCAGCGAGCCGGGACCGTGGCAGGTTTCGCAACTGACTCCCAGTTCGCCAAAGCGGAAAGGCGGCTCTTTGTACAGGCCGTCGCGCCCGGCAACAGGGTCGGGCTGGCCGTTGTGGCAGAGCAGACAGCCGGTGGTCATGACGCGGTTGAAGCCGGGGTCGTCGGCCGCGTAGCCCGGCGAAAGCTCCCAGGATTTAGTCCGCACATAGTAGGAAAGCGGCGCCTGGAAGATCCACTTCCCGACGCGGTACATATAGGTGTAGCCGACGCTTTCGCCGCCGGACACATAGTCGATCTTGTGGACAATGTTATAAGTCTTATGCCCGTTCTTATCCAGTTCATAGGCGCTCTGGAAAAGGTTCGAGCCGTCCTGGTAGACCACGTAATAGCGGTTGTTCCTTGGATTGAATACCGTGACCAGCTGGGGCGCGCGGCCGAGTTCGGTAGGCGAGTTGGCCGGGGCCATGGACTGGCCATGTGGAGTTGGGGCATAGCTGCGGTTGATCTCTTCGTGGCAACCCGATGCGCCGCAGCTCTTTGAGCCGACGTACGTCACGGAAGAGTCCACATTGCGGAAGATGCTGCCCGTGTCGGCGCGGCTCTCGGCATGAGTGCGAATCAACGGCGGAAAAGCAGCCAGCAAGGCCAGACAACCACAGGGAAGAAAGACGCGAAGCAGGAACCTTGAGATAGAACTCGACATAAGAGCTTCACCCTAGTAGCGGAATCAGGCACGCGCAGTGATCCAGAATACGCGCGGAAAAGCCCTAATCCGCGCTTGTTTCGGAAGTTGCTTCCGGCTCGCCCAGCGGATCGTTGTCGCGGTCGGTGACATCGACCAGCGCGGCCAGCCCGGCCGCCAGTTCCGGCCGCCAGCTTGCCTCCGGGACGCGCCAGCTCCAGTTGCCGGCGGCCACCGAGGGCATGTTCATGCGGGCCTCGGAGCCCAGTTCCAGCAGGTCCTGCGCCGGGACCAGCGCCAGTTGCGCCACGCTGCCAGAAGTGGCGCGCAGCAGCGGCCACACCGGGTGCCCGTTGACCGGGCCCACATACGTCTCCACGGCGCGGCGCTCCTCTTCACTGGCGGCCTGCCACCAGCCCTGCGTGGTGTCGTTGTCGTGCGTGCCGGTGTAGGCCACGGTGCCGGGCGTGTAGCGGTGGGGCAAGTGCATGTGCGCGCCCTTGTCGCTGAAGCCGAACTGCATCACCTTCATGCCCGGCATGCCCAGCTCCAGGCGCAGCGCGTCCACCTCGGGAGTAATCAGCCCCAGGTCCTCGGCCACCAGCGGCAGCGGCCCCAGCGCCGCTTCCAGCGCGCGGAACAGCTCCAGCCCCGGCGCCTTGACCCACTCGCCGTTGACCGCCGTCTCCTCCTCGGCGGGAATCGCCCAGTAAGCCTCGAAGCCGCGGAAGTGGTCCAGGCGGACGATGTCGTAAAGCTGGCAGGCGCGGCGGATGCGGTCGATCCACCAGTCGAAGCCGCGCTCGGCCAGCACATCCCAGCGATAGAGCGGGTTGCCCCAGCGCTGGCCGGTGGGCGAAAAGTAGTCGGGCGGCACGCCGGCAATGCGGATCGGCTTCAGGTCCTCGTCCAGTTCGAAGAGCTCGGGATGCACCCACACGTCGGCCGAATCCATGTTGACGAAGATGGCCACGTCGCCCAGGATCCGGATTCCGCTCTTCGCGGCAGCCTCGCGAAGGTGTTCCACTGCCGCGAAAACGCAAACTGCAGCACCTGCTCCTGGG
>CAVZNE010000058.1:0-4412 GCA_963776445.1 Terriglobales bacterium | reverse complement strand
AAGAACGCGCGCGCAGGAAAGCAGAACCGCAGGCCCACGATTATCGATGTGGCGCGGGAGGCGCATGTGGGCGTGATGACGGTATCCCGGGTCATCAACAACTACAAGACCGTGCGGCCGGCGACCCACGCCAAAGTGATGAGCGCGATTGCCAAGGTTGGCTACAAGCCCAACGATGCGGCGCGCATCCTGAAGGGCATGCGGGCGCGCACCATCGCCCTGATTATTCCCGATCTCTCCGACTTTTATTCCTGCTGCTTTCATGCGGTGCAGAGCGTTGCCATCCGTCACGACTACCAGACGCTGGTGGTGGCGACGGGCAGAAATCCGGCGATTGAGAATCAGCAACTGGAAGCGCTGGGCAGCCGGCGGATATCCGGGGTGATCCTTGTAACCTCGGGCGGAGATGTTCGCCAGTTGGAGGCATTGCAGGAAAGCGGGGTTCCCATTGTGGCGCTGGACAGGCCGGTGATGGGGCTCAGCGCCGATGCGGTGCTGGTGGAAAACCGGGAAGGCGCGGAGGCCGGCGTGCGGCACCTGATCGAGCATGGACACACAGAGATTGCCTGCCTTGGCCACCAGAGCGGCGCATACACCGTGCGCGAGCGCATGGAAGGTTACGAGCAGGCGATGCGCAACGCGGGGCTCAAATCGCAGGTATACGACAAACTCGACACGCTGGAAGCGATGGAGAAACTGGTGGAGAGTTGGGCCGGTGGCAAAGCCCATCCGACGGCGGTTTTCACCACCAAGCGCATTACTTCCATTTTGTTGATCCGGGCGCTGCACCGCTTTGGCGTGCGCGTGCCGCAGGATATTGCCGTGGTGGGATTTGACGACTTCGAATTGGCCGAGGTGCTGGGCACGCCGCTGACCGTGGTTGCGCAGTCGCCGACAGACCTGGCGCGGTCCGCGGCCGAACTGCTCTTCAAACAGATTGAGCGCGTGCAAAAAAATGAGCCGGCTGAGTACCAGCCGGCCAAGATGTTGTTTCCCGCAACGTTGATCGTGCGCGCGTCGTGCGGGTGCAACGCGGCGCAGTAATGGGTTCGACTATTTTGCGGACGTTGCGCGGAACTCCTGAATCAGGGCGCGGTACTGCTTGGCCTTTTCGGTGATCACTTCCGGCGTTCCCTGCGCGATGGCCTTGGCGTTGACCAGATCGCTGCCCGCGCCGAGAGCGAAGGCGCCGGCTTCCAGGAAACTCTTTGCCGTTGCGATGGACACGCCGCCCGTAGGAATCAACTCGATTTGCGGCATCGGCGCCTTGAGCGCCTTGAGGTAGCTCGCGCCACCGAGCGCGCTGCACGGGAAGACCTTGACCACGTCCGCGCCCGCTTCCCATGCGGTCAGAACCTCGGTCGGTGTAAGAGCGCCGGGCATGACGGCGATGCCGTAGCGGTGGCACATCTCGATGGTCCTGAGGTTCAGGGCGGGGCTCACGATGAAGGCCGCGCCGGCCAGGATGCAGGCACGCGCCGTCTCAGGATCGAGCACAGTTCCGGCGCCGATGAGGAGGCGATCGCCGCTGGTCTTGACCAGGGATTGAATCAGATCGACCGCGCCCGGCACGGTCATGGTGACCTCCAGGGCCGTGATGCCGCCGGCTTCAATGGCCTGGGCAATGGCGGTTGCTTCTTTAATGGAGCTGGCCCGCAGAACGGGAAGCAAGCCGACTTCCTTGATCTGCTTCAATACTTCCGATTTATTCATGGTTCGATTCTCCTGCCTTGCTTTGGAAGATGCTGTGACGAGAGGCCATCGGGAAGAACATCTCTCGGTCTCTGACCGCTTGATTTTGTACCACGCTCGGGTGCCCCCGGTCTCGATTTTGAGACCGGGGAAAGCACGAACTCAATGGGACTTTTTCATCCGGTCACAAACCTAGCGGCCCATCCATCCGCCATCGACGACCAGAATGTGTCCGTGAACGTAGTCGCTGGCGCGCGAGGCAAGAAAGACCGCCGCGCCGCCCATGTCTGACGGCGAGCCCCAGCGGCCGGCCGGAATGCGCTGCAGAATCTGCTCGGAGCGTTCCTCATCCGCGCGCAGCGCGGCCGTGTTGTCAGTGGCCATGTAGCCGGGCGCGATGGCGTTGACGTTGACGCCCTTGGCAGCCCACTCGTTGGCAAAGGCCTTGGTCAGTTGTCCGACTCCGCCCTTGGCCGCGGCGTAGGAAGGCACATTCACTCCGCCCTGAAACGTGAGCAGCGAAGCGATGTTGATGATCTTGCCCGAGCCTTGCGCCAGCATGTACTTTCCGGCGTGCTGCGTCAGTTGGAAGACGCTGGTAAGGTTGGTGGCCAGGACCTTGTGCCAATACTCCATGGGATGTTCGGCGGCCGGTGCTCTTAAGATGGTGCCGGCGTTGTTCACCAGGATGTCAATGGCGCCGAACTCCGCGACCACTTGTTCGATGAGCGTGGCGCACACCGCTTCGTCGCTCACATCGCCGGTCAGCACGATGGAGCGCGCGGCGGTCTGGGCAATCTGCTGTTGCGTGGACTCAGGGACGGATTTTGAGCCGTGCAGCGCAACCTGAGCGCCGGCCTGCGCCAATGCGAGAGCGATCCCTGCGCCCAAGCCTCGGGACGAACCCGTGACCAGCGCCGTTTTTCCCTTCAAGCTAAAACTGTCCAGAATCAAAAGCTGCCTCCTGTTACCGATAGGTCGATGAGCGTATGAGTTTGTGCTTTGAGTTCATGCCTTCCCAGGCCTCAAAATCGAGACCTGGGGCGCCCGGTTGCTACAACTCCAGGCGATCAAAGACCTGGTTAGCGCAGATCCGCGATGGCGACCTGGTCCATGTCTTCGTAATTCTGATTCTCGCCGCCCATGCCCCAGCAGAAAGTGTAGTTGGTGGTTCCCACGCCGGCATGGATAGACCAGCCGGGAGAGACGACCACCTGCTTGTCGGCCACGATGATGCTGCGCGTCTGGTCGGACGGACCCATGAGATGAATCACGCGCTCGGCGGCGGGAATGTTGAAGTACAAATAAACTTCGGAGCGGCGATTGTGCGTGTGCGGCGGCATGGTGTTCCACACGCTTCCCGGAGCCAACTGCGTGAAGCCCATCACCAGCTGGCAACTGCGCACGCCAGCCAAGTGAATGAGGCGGTTGATCTGGCGCTCGTTGGCGGTTGCCGAGGAGCCGATCTTGACCTTCATCGCGTCGGCAGACTTGATGAGGCTGGTGGGATAGACGGTATGCGCCGGATAACTCAGCAAATAGAATTCCGCGGGACGATCCGCCTGCGCGCTCGCAAAGGAGATATTCTCGTTGCCGCGCCCGACGTAAAGAGCATCCAGGGTATCGAGATCGAAGCGCTCGCCGTTGACGGTGACGGAACCGGGTGCGCCGATGTTGAGAACGCCCAACTCGCGCCGCTCGGTGAAGTAGGAGGCTTTCAAGATCTCATAGGTGGGAAGAACCAGGGGCTTGCCGGTGGGAACCGCAGAGCCGATGATGGTGCGATCCAGATCGACATAGGTGACATCGATTTGTCCCGGTTGAAACAGGTCGCTGAGAAGAAACGTTTCGCGCAACTCCTCGGTGGTCATGGTCCGATAGCGGACGGCATCCGCCATTTGCAATTGTTTCATTCCTAACAACCTTTCGAATTCTTTACGAATCGCTGTGTTGCGGGCCGCGGATATTGGCGGACCGAAAGTAATTTCATGGTTTCCGCAATGCGAGCATCGTGCGGGCCCACCCTTGCGACAAAAACAACGACGCGGCGGGGGGGGGCATGCAGTTCGTGCTTTCCCAGGTTCCAAAATCGGAACCTGGGGCACCCAGTTCATGCCGCTTTCGGTGAAGCGGCTCTAGCGGGCGATGCGGGCTGCGCCGCCTGCCATGACGCGCTGGACTTCCGCCAGCGATGCGGTGCTGGTGTCGCCGGGCGTGGTCATGGCCAATGCGCCATGCGCAACGCCGCACTGCACGGCCCAGTCGAGGTTTTGGCCGGAAAGCAGGCCATAGATCAATCCCGAAGCGAAGGAGTCGCCGCCGCCGACGCGATCGAGAATGTCGACATCTCGCTGGGCGACATGCGCGACGCCATCGGAGTTGAGGGCAATTGCGCCCCATGCGTTTTTGGATGCGGAATACGTGGTGCGCAGCGTGGAGGCGATGACTTTCAGGTTGGGATAGGCCGCGGCAACCTCGGGCAGCAGTTCTTTGCAGCGCGCGACCCGACCCTCCCCGGAATCGTCGCCGACGTTCTCCGGATTACAGCCGAGCATCGCCACCAGATCTTCTTCGCTGGCGAACAGAACATCGACATTTTTGACCAGGTCGATGGTCACCTGGTGGGCCCGGGCCTTGCCGCCGATGGCGCTCCACAACGATTCGCGATAATTCGGGTCGTAGGAGACGACCGTGCCGTGGGCGCGCGCGCTTTCGATGGC
>CAVZNE010000057.1:0-4212 GCA_963776445.1 Terriglobales bacterium | reverse complement strand
AACCAATCCATCGAGTCGCCATGGGCATGATAGCCGGCTTCGAGCAGCGAATCCACGCGATACGCGCCATTGCGCGCCACGTACACGCGCAGCATCGTATCCACTTGTTGGCTGATGGCCGCGTACTGGCCATGCGCGGCGGCATCGCCCAGCACCTGGGTAAAGTCGCCCCAGAAGGTCTCGGGCACGCGGCGCGCATCCATCTCCGCGGCCAGCAGCCGCACAGCCTCTTGCCACGCAGCCAATGCATCCGCCGGCCGGCCCTGCTTCCATGCGATTGCCGCCATGCGATCCAGCGCGACGGGCTGATCGCTCTTCAGATCGAGCGCATGCTGATAGTCGGCCAGCGCGTCGCTCTCTCTGCCGGCCTGCGCAGAGTAATCGGCCAGTTGCAGGTAAGCCTTCGCGCTCTCCGGAGTGTGTTCGAGCTCCGCCTCTAGATAGCCTTCCGCCTGCGGATCCTTCTCTTCGTCCAGGTACTCGCCATAGCGGGAGCCGTAGTAGAACCAGACCGCGCCCGCCAGTTGCTCGTCGCGATCTGCAGGACGCCCAATGCGCTCGCCAATGGTGGCGTCTGCGCCCAGTGCGCCGTTGAAGCTGTCGCGCACCAGCGGGCTGTGCTCGCGCAGATACAGTCCCGTCAGGCCGGTATAAGCCTTCTTCCACACCGCGGGCAGACCGGCCGAACGAGCAGCAATACCTGCCAAAGCCTGATCGGGCTTGCCGTTTTCCAATAGATACTGCGCTGCACTGTCAGCGGACGCTTTCTGTGCCGCTCCCTGCGCAGTGGTTGAAGCCCTGCCCTCCAGTTCCTGCGGACGCGCGGCCAACAATAGACGGAAGAAGCGCGGCAATTCTGCCGCACCCAGCCAGCCGCTACTGCTCTGCTTTTCCATGACGCGAAGTTCCGCGGCGGCATCGCCCACGGTGCGATAAACCCTCGCGATTTTTTGCCACAGCGACGGCTGCTGCCGCGGCGGAAGCGAGGAGGCCAGCGTTTCCATTTTGGCTCCGGTCACTTCCAGTTGCACCCGCCGCCGTTCTAGTTGCAGCCAACTCTCCAAATCTCCGCTGCCAGGATTTCTGCTTTTCTGCGCCAGTTCCCAGCGCAGGCTGGCATCCATATCCACCAGACCGGCTGCGCGCACTGCCGGCACATAGACTGCACGGAGTTCATTCTCATCGGCCCCGGCGCGCTTCAACTGCAACCATGCGGCAAACTGCGTCTTCTCCTCGGGCGTGCCGTATTCGCCCACCACCGCGCCCATGGACTGCACGGCTTGCGCAAACCCTGCCGTAGACTGCTGCGTGCGCTGCTCGACGCGCTGCTTGCGCCACTCCTCATCGCTCACTGCGCCAATGCCGTCTTTAAGCACCTGCTGCGCGACAGCAGTCAAAGAAATATCGACTGCCTGTTTGCGAGCCTCCGCCATGCGCGTAAATGCAGCATTGCTCTGCCGCAGCCGCGCCATGATGCGCGCATAGAGCGCCGCGCCCTGCTGGTTGACGGGGTCTGTCAGCAGGTCCGCGCCAGCGCGTTCCACACCCTGTTCGGCATACTTACGCGCTTCGTCCAGCAGTCCCCATTGCTCCAACCGTTTGGCCACTTCAAACTCGTTCGCAGCCTTGGGCGGACGGCCCGCAATCCAGGCTTCGTCCAGTTCCTTCACCGCATCGGCATTGCGGCCTTGACGGGCGCGCGCTTCCGCGGCTTTCAACTTCCATTGCGGATCGTGGTAACTCAGTTTGTAAAGTTGTTCATAGTCGGCGACGGCATCATCGAGCCGGTGCAGGCGCTCTTCCAGATCCGCTCGCGACTGGTACAAATCCTTCTGCTCCGGCCGGACGCGAATCGCCTTTCCGTAGGCATCGATTGCAGCAGGATAATCTTCCAGCGCCGTCTGCAACCGCGCCAGCACCATGCTCCAGCGCGCGTCGCGCGGCGAGGTCTCCACTGTTTTGCGATAGAAGCCAAGCAGCTTTTCGCGTTGCCCATGCGCCGCGGCAAGCAGCGCGGCCTCCTGCGCCAGTGGCGCATCGCCGGGGTATGCGTTGATCAACTCGATATATTGGTCCGTCGCATCGCCCCAGTTGCCAAGTTGCGCGGCGGCCCCAATCATGCCGCGCCGCAACTGGGCAACGCGCGTAGCCCTTTCGCTCCGCTCCAGTGCCGAGCCCTGCAACGCGGCCAGTTTCGCCCGGTAGAAAGACTCAAGTCCCGCCTGATCGCCGGCTCGCGCGTAGTTGTCGGCCAGCGCCGATTCCGTGGCGGCATCCATGGGGCTCTGGCTCAGTAAAGTCTCCAATAGATTTTTTGCGCGCTGGTACTCGCCCAGTTCCGTCAGCTTGCGCCCGGCCTCCAACTGGAACTTCTCTTTCAGTTCGGGATAGGCCAAATTCGCGGACTCCAGCAGCACGGAGACAGCTTGCGGCTTGCGCTCATGGCCCCAGTCGTAATCCACCGTGGCGCGTACCACGCCGAGCATTTTGCCGTGCTCGCGATAGGCCGCATCCACTTCCGCAACCGCAAAAGCCGGATTGCGCTTCTGCAACATATCCACCAGTTGATAGCGCAGCTCCAAGCTATGCACCGGATCGGCGGTGAGCGTAATCTGCCTGCGCAGCGCCGCTTCTTCCACCTCCGGCAAGGCATGGCCGCGAGCGGCTTCCGTCAGTGCGTCGAGTACGTCGAAGGACTCGGTCTGCGCCACGGCCTGCTTCAACTCGCGCATCATATCTTCCGTGCGAAGCTCTGCGTCGAGCACGCTGACGCGCAGTTCAATGGCGCCATTGGCGGGCGTGGCCGACTTCAACAGTGCCGCCGTTTCGGCCTCCACCGTAGCGCGCAACTCCGGCCTGCGCGCCAAGGCCAGCAGCCGATGGCGGCTTTCCGCGGAAGGCTTGTCTCCCTGAGCGCTGGCCACATACTCCCGAACCGCGGCGGGCAAGTTGCCCTGGCTCTCTTCAATGGCGCCAGCCTGATAGCCGAACAACGACGGCTGCGCCAGCCGCTCGCGCCCCTTGCGCAGTTGCGCCAAGGAAGAGGAGAAATCGAAGTAATCCCAAAACACGGTTGCCGATTGCAGATAGCCGTCGGCCTCGCCGGGACGCACTTCCGCCATGCGCGTCCAGTAAGGCGCGGCCTCAGCCATGCGACCGCGATCCGCATAGATGTCGCCGATGCGCGCAAGCGTTTCCAGATTGTCGGGCCGGGCGCTCAGCAAGCGCTTTTCGATGGCCACTGCCTTGTCGGTATCTTCCGGATGGAAGTAGGCCAGCGAACGCTCGAGCGACGACGCCTGCCGGCCCAGCGTTTCATCGGCCGGATACTCGGCGGCCAAAGCTTCCGCCGCATCCACGCCTTGTTCGAAATGCGACTGCCACAGACACGACTCCAGCCAGAACCGTTCCGCCGCCGGATTCGCTTGCGCCAGCGCCGTCCAGTCTCCTTTGTCGATCTCCGGAGCCTGCTGCCGCAGCGCCTCCAGTTGCGCATCCAGGCGGCCGCTGCCGCTGAGCAGTTCAAACAACTGGTCGCGCAGATCGGGCGACTCCGCCCAATGCTGCCACAGAAGTTTCTCGACCTCAGCCTGCTGTTTGCGCGCGCGATATTGCGCAAGCAGATTGCGCACAAACGTCAGATCGTGCGGGAAGCGTTCGTGCGCATAGCGATCGACCTCAAGCGCCAGCCGCCTGTCCGGCGCAGGAGCCTGCTTGAGATACTCTTCCAACTCGGTTCCGGAAAAGATACCAACCACCTTGTGCGAAAGTGCGGCGTAGTCCACGGTACGCTTTTGGCGCAGATAGAAACGCGCCAGCTTGCCATACCATCCAGTGCCGAAACTGGTGCTCTGGAACTGATCGATCGCCTTCTGGTAAACCTCTTCCTCGCGGGCATTCAGCGAGTTCTGCTCAAGAAACGACGCCAGCTTTTCATAAAGTCCTGGGTCCTGCGGATTGCGATCGAGTTCGCCGCGCAGCAGCGTGAGCGCATCGGGCAGTTTCTGCATCGCCACAAGCCGGGACAGGTACCGGTCCAGGACCTGCGCGTACTGCGCAGAGCGGACCTTGCCGACAGCCTCGGTTGCCTCCGGCGAGCCCGCTTCTACCGTCGCGGGCAAACTCACCCGGTCCTCCACCGGCTTGCTGTACGCCGTTCCCGGCTCACCCAGCGGAACTCCATCCGCTTTGTCCGCCAGCTCTTTGAGCAGG
>CAVZNE010000056.1:0-3168 GCA_963776445.1 Terriglobales bacterium | reverse complement strand
TTGCCGCGAACCGCTCGAAGCACTGGACGGCTACCTGACCATCGTCTATGGCGACGGACCGCTGTTGCGCGCCGAGACATTGGAGCGCATGTCGCAGGCGGCCTTGTCGAGCGGCGGCGCGGGGGTGCTGCTTTCGGCCGAAATGAGCGACCCCACGGGCTACGGCAGGGTCATCCGGGGCACGGGCAATTACGTGGAAGCGGTGGTGGAGCAGAAGGCCGGCACGCCCGAGCAACTGGCCATCCGCGAAGCCAACATGGGAATCTACTGCTATCGCGCGGACCTCTTCTGGAAGCACGTGGACTCCATCCGCCCCGACAATCCGGCGCACGAGTTCTACCTCACCGACATGGTGGAGATTTTCAACCGCGCCGGCCACCACGTGGAAGCCGTGCGCATCGACGACCCCACCGAAGTGCTGGGCATCAACAACCGCCTGGAACTGGCCGAAGTAGACCGCTTGCTGCGCACCCGCAAATTGCGCGAGCTGATGCTGGACGGGGTCACCATCGAAAAGCCCGAGACCGTCACCGTCGATATGGACGTGCGCATCGGCCTGCGCCACATTGCCCTACCCACGGTGCGCGGCATGGCGGAGGAGGATACTCCGTTTGTCGGGGTGCTTTACTGCGGGCTGATGATGACCGCGCGCGGTCCCCAGGTGCTGGAGTTCAATGCCCGCTTCGGCGATCCCGAGACCCAGGCCATCCTGCTGCGGCTGGAAAGCGATCTGGTTGAAACTCTTGAGGCCTGCATCGACGGCCGGCTCTCCGGGACCGAGATGCGCTGGGCGTCGGGCGCAGCAGCCTGCGTGGTGGCCAGTTCCGCAGGGTATCCCGGCGCTTACCAGACAGGCTTCCCCATCACCGGCCTGGAGGAAGCCGCCCGGGTTCCGGGAGTGCAGGTTTTCCACTCCGGTTCTGCACTTGTGGATAACCAGTTGGTAACCGCCGGAGGCCGCGTGCTGGGCGTTACTGCCGCCGCGCCCTCACTGGAGGAGGCGCTGGCGCGCGCCTACCAGGCCATGGCCGAGATCCATTTTCATGGCATGTATTATCGCCACGACATTGGCCACCGCGCGCTGAAGAAGGAATCCTAGAGTAGCTGCGGTGGCCTGATCACTGCCCCAGCGCAGGTCCGGGCGCCTGCGCTGGCCGCGCCAGGTTCTTTTGAAAACAGGACCGGCACAGCACGGGTCTGCCCTGGGTGGGCTTGAAGGGAACCGTGGTGGCCTCGCCGCACGCCGAACAGGTGGTGCGGGTTTCCGGACGCACTTTGGGCCCGCCGCTGGCGCGCTTCGCCTTGCACTGCTTGCAGCGCTTGGGGTCGTTTGTGAATTGTTTGTCGTGGAAGAAGAGTTGCTCGCCGGCCGTAAACACGAACTCGGCTCCGCAGTCGATGCACTTCAAAATTCTGTCCGCAAATTCCATGGCCGGCTTCCCCAAGACGGGGAGACTCCGAATCGGCTATGAACCATGAGAACGTGCCGGTCCCGCTTCCCTGTCTTCGTACGCGAATCCACCACCAGGGCCCGCGCCGCAACAGGTGTAGCGGCAAAGAGTTCGGCTTTCCGAGCTATCGGAAGAGCAAATAAAAAACTTTCCGTTCGCAGATGCGGAGCGAGAAAGATGAAACCCGAAAAACCGCAACTGGCCGTCCCTGCCTTGCGTGGGCTGCCTGGCGTCTCCTGAAGAGAGTCTGCTGGAGACGCCGGGCGGCGCATGTTGCGATCCGATTGAAACTAGTCCTGCTCTTTACGAGCCTTCTTGCGATTGCGCTTGCGCGCCAATGCCGCCTTTACGCGTTTCTTCTCGCCTGGTTTCAGGTAGTAGGAGTGACGCTTGACTTCCTTGATGATGTCTTCCTGCTGTACCTTCCGCTTAAACCGGCGTAACGCATTTTCGAGCGGCTCGCCTTCTTGTACGCGAACCTCTGCCAAAGAATCCCACCTCCAAACCTGCCAACGGGCTTCTTTAGGATACTGGAAACAATCGGTTAGTGGTACAGGAACGTGAATCGCTCAGGAAAAAATGCACCATTTTGTGTTCATTTTCAGGAAAAATTGGGCAATTTCCTCTTCCGGGACTCGCCATGCCCTTCTCGATTACTCTTTCACCAGGGGGGCCGCAACAGGCTCCCGCGGAAGGTTGCACCCTCTATGATTCGCAGTTACCAGGGCCGTCTGCCCCAAATTCCCGCCAGTTGCTATGTGGATATCTCTGCCCAAGTCCTCGGCGACGTGACCCTCGGCGAGCGCTCCTCCGTGTGGATGAATGCTGTCCTGCGAGGCGACGTTCACTCGATCCGCGTGGGCGCCAACTCCAACGTGCAGGACTGCGCCGTGCTGCACGGCCAGCGCTACAAGTTTGCCGTGATCGTGGGCGACTGGGTGACCATCGGCCACAATGCCACGGTGCACGGCTGCGTGGTGGAGGACGAGGTGCTGATCGGCATGGGCGCGACCGTGATGAACGGCTGCCGCATCGGGACGGGCTCCATCATTGCCGCCGGAGCTGTGGTTGCGGAAAACACGATCGTGCCGCCACGGACGCTATGGGCCGGGGTCCCAGCCAAGATGCGGCGCGAACTGGGAGACGCGGACCGAGCCAGCATTCGCGAATATGCACAGAACTACCTGGACTATGTGGAAATCTATTTGAACGGCGGACTGGAACCCCAGAAATGACCTCTGCCGTCGACTATTTTGTGGTGGACGTGGAGACCGCCAACCAGGCGCGGCACAGCATTTGCCAGATCGGCATTGCGTTTTTTGGCGGCGGCAAGATGGTGGATGGGTGGGAAAGCCTCGTCAATCCACACGACGAGTTCAATGCGTTCAACGTCGAACTGCATGGCATTGGGCCGCGGACGGTGGCGCGGGCTCCCTCGTGGAGCGAGGTGCTGCCCAAGGTGATGTCGCTGCTGAATGGGGCGGCGGTGGCCAGCCATACGGATTTCGATCGCGGGGCGCTGAATGGCGCATGCCTGCGGGCCGCGGATCCGGCGGTTGCGTACTCCAAGTGGATTGATACCTGCTGGCTGGCGCGGCGCGCCTGGCCGCAACTGCCCAACCACAAGCTGCCCACGCTGGCGCGGAGCTTCCGCATCGACTACCGGGCGCACGACGCGCTGGAAGATGCGCGGGTGGCCGGCGAGGTGCTGGCCCTG
>CAVZNE010000055.1:0-3015 GCA_963776445.1 Terriglobales bacterium | reverse complement strand
TTGGCGTGCAAATAATCGAAGACGCGGCGATGCTTGGCGGTGTGATCTCCCGGGGCCTGTTCCGGCGGCGGCATCAGCTTGGTTGCTGTTTTGCGCGGACGTGTCATTCACTCGCCTTTCTTGCTGGGAAATCGCTTTCCCGTATGTAAAACCCAAATGCAGCTTTCAGAAAACAGTACAGTATGTGCAGGTTATTTGTCGATGCATTTTCGCATTTAAGACACTACAAAGGAACGCTTCCCGGGAACCATTTATCCGTCCTGGATCGAGCTGATAATCTGCTCGATCCAGGGCCATTGCCTTCCTTTGCAGCTCAAGTAGAAGAAAGTTAATCGCCCATGCGGCGCATCGGCGCGGGTTGAAAACTCGGGCTAATGCTGATGATCCATCATGGAATGCGCGATCTTTGTCTTTCCAATTTCAAACGGCTTCCAGTGGATGGGATCGAGCACGTCGCGCCCCTCGCGAATGTGGAAGGCGCGGTCCCTGGGCACATTGCGGAAGTGCTGGCGAATCCCGGAGACCGGCCACCAGATTTCGATGTCGCGGATGACCGCTGCCTGGCCGATGCCGATGTGCTGGCGCATGGGGTTGCCGCCAAAACTGGCGACCGAACCCACGGCCCGGTAGATGGAACGCGGCTGCCCGTCCTCGTCGATGGTGACCTTGATGCGCGCTCCAAAGGCGGCGCGGTTGGTCTTTACGCCTTCCAGCACCAGCGTGATCCAGTGATTGCCGTGGCCCGGATTGTGGTAGAGCGTGGGCACGAACTTGTCGCCGGGATAGGCTCCGCCCAATTCTTCGAAAACATCTTCGTTGCCGTTGTTCTCAATGTCCGCAAAGGCGATGCCGTGGCCTTTTTGCAGGTTGCCGAAGCCGCCCGAGGTAGTCACATCCTGGAAGTAGTTGCCATGATCGTTGCGAAACATGTGCTTGGGCAGCAGGGACTCATAGGAGCCCTCGCCCAGGCCGAGATACGCATCGAGCCAGCCGTCGTTGTCCAGGTCGCCGAAGTTCGCCGCCATGACGGTGATGGAGCGGTCCAGGCCGGCGGCGCGGGGAACATCGGTAAAGGTGCCGTCGTGGTTGTTTTTGAAGAGATGGGAGACGGATCCCTTGTTGGGCTTGCCCAGTTCGAACAGGCCCACGTCTTCCATGGAAGTAGTGGAGTAACCGCCGGCAAAGATGTCGAGCCAGCCGTCGTTGTCGTAATCAAAAAACCACGTGGGGAAGGTGTAGCGCTTGCCGCCCAGGCCGGCCTGCTCGGTGACGTCGGTAAAGATCCACTCGCCGGTCTCAGGGTGCTTGGGATCGCGCGGGCCGTCGTTGCGAAACAGGTGGCTGCCGCCGAACATGGCCGAGACGTAGAGATCGGGGCGGCCATCGTTGTTGTAGTCGCCCCAGGCCACGCCCTTGACATAGCCAAGATTGGATCCCAGCGCTCCGACGCCTGCGCCCGAGCCGGGAGCCGCGACCTCGGTAAACGTGCCGTCGTGATTGTTATGGAAGAGCTGGCAAAGGTGCACATTGTCGGGCCCCGGATCGGGTCCGGACTCGTGAGCGACAAACAGATCGAGCCAGCCGTCGCCGTCGTAGTCGGCCCAGGCCGCGGTCTGGGTGGGACCGGCGGTCATCAGCCCCGCTTCTTCGGTGACGTCGTCGAATGTGCCATCGCCGTTGTTGCGCAACAGCGACAGGGGGTACATGCCGAACTTCTTCCACCATGCGCCGCGCAATACCAGCACATCGGGATGGCCGTCGTTGTTGTAGTCGGTGAGCACCAGGTTCAAGCCGCCGATCTCGTCGCCCAGGCCAGCCTCTTTGGTGCGGTCGGTAAAGGTGCCGTCGCCGTTGTTGTGGTAGAAGTGCATGGGGTCGAGCGGCCCGGAGGAAGACAGCATCACGTCGAGCAGGCCGTCGCCGTCGAAATCCTCAACGATGGCGCCGCCGGACAGCTCCTGGTTGTTGATTCCGGCCAGCGCGGCCACCTCAGGAAAGTAGCCGATGTCGTAATCGGAGGCGAACAACTCAGGCGCGGCCAGCCACTGCGGCGGAACGTCTTGCGGATAGCGGCCCAGCGCCTGGTAGGCGATATTCATCAGCCAGCGGGAGATGTTGCTGCCGGGGTTCAGTTCCAGGGTGCGCGTGTACTCGCGGATGGCGCCTTCCGCGCCGCGGGTTTTCTGGTGGACGGCGCTGCCGTGCAGCGGGAAGTTGCAGGAGAGGGCGTTGTGCATGCCGATGCAGTTTTCCTGCTCGCCGAGGCGCAGGTAGGCCAGGGCAAGTTCCTGGTGAATGGCCGCCTGAATAGTACGCGGCACCGCGCAAGGATGCGACGCGGTGTACTGGGGCTCAATGTGCTGGACCAGGGTCTCAAGCGTCTCGACGGCGCGTTCACTGCGCCCGGCGCGCAACTGCTCGTTGCCCAGTTCCATGCGCACGGCGACCTCATCGCAAAGGGAGAGGTGGTGGGTAAGCAGCATCTGGTAGTAGGTGATGCGCTCGAAGGGCTTGCTGGGATCGGCGCGCCAGTCGTTTTCGCCGAAGATCTTCCTGAGGCGTTCGCCCATGCGGCGGGCGCCTTCCCCGCGCCGGCCGGAGCGTAGTAATCCGTGGTCTTTGCTAACAAAACCGGCATCCTCGGTCAGTGCAAGATATCCATGGCCGAAGCCCGCCGGAATCCGTGGCGCGTTTTGACTATTTTTAAGTTGACGAGTTGGACGGCGAAATGGCGGCCAATGCAGGCGAGGACGTTCGCAGGTGCAGGACAGGCTACATCCAGCACCGCTCCGTGCGTGACCCTGACCAGCTTGCCTTGCGGGCTGAATGACCTGATAGTGAATGCCGCGCAGCACGTTTTTGCGCAAGAGAGAAAAGTTATCCTGCGGCCACTCGGCAGGCAAGCCCGCCTCCGCCATTTGGCGCTGATTGAAGCTCTCTACGTGGAATGTGCCGCGGCTATCCCGATAGATCGATGGAGTGATGAGCAAAACGCCGGGCAGGGGATCTTTCTGT
>CAVZNE010000054.1:0-10086 GCA_963776445.1 Terriglobales bacterium | reverse complement strand
TACATCGAGAAGCACGAGAAGAAAGGCAGCAAATAACCGGTGAGCCGCCGAGTCGTCATTACCGGCCTGGGGCTGGTTTGCGGTGTAGGAAACACCGCTCCTGAGGTGTGGCAGCAACTGCTGGCCGGAGCCAGTGGCATGGGACCGATTCAAGGGTTCGATACCACCGGCTTCCCGGTCACGTTTGCCGCCGAGGTCAAAAACTTTGACCCGCTGAACTTCGTGGACAAAAAGGAATCCCGGAAGATGGGGCGCTTCATCCATTTTGCCTTCGCAGCCACTCAGGAAGCCATGGCCCAGTCGGGCCTGGAGATCACTCCGGAAATTGCGGAGCGCGTCGGTGTCTTTATCGGCTCCGGCATTGGCGGCTTCGAGATCATCGAGCGGGAGCACACCAACCTGCTCAACGGCGGTCCGCGCAAGATTTCGCCTTTTTTCATTCCCTCGGTCATCGTGAACATGGCGGCTGGCCAAATCAGCATCCGTTACGGCGCACAGGGACCCATCTCCGCAACGGCCACGGCCTGCGCCACCAGCGCCAACTCCATTGGCGACTCGGCGCGCATGATCATGCACGGCGATGCGGATGTGATGATTGCCGGCGGCGCTGAAGCTTCTGTTACTCCTTTGGCAGTAGGCGGTTTTGCCGCCATGCGCGCGCTCTCAGCCCGCAACGACGACCCCACCCATGCCAGCCGGCCCTTCGATGTGGACCGCGACGGCTTCGTCATTGGCGAAGGCGCAGGCATCCTGATTCTTGAGGAACTGGAGTTCGCCAAGGCGCGCGGCGCAAAGATTCTGGCCGAGATCATCGGCTACGGCATGAGCGCGGACGCCTACCACATTACGGGCATTGCCCCGGAAGGCGCAGGAGCACAGCGCGCCATGCGGGCCGCCCTGAAAGACGCCGGAATCAAGCCGGAAGAAGTGGGTTATGTGAATGCCCATGCTACTTCCACGCCGGCTGGCGACGGCAACGAATCGCGCGCCATTGAACTGGTGTTTGGCGAGCACGCCCTGAGCCGCAAGCTCAAGGTTTCGGGCACCAAGTCCATGACCGGCCACTTGCTGGGCGGCGCGGGAGGCCTGGAAGCCGGCATTACCGTGCTGGCCTTGCAGAACCAGATGCTTCCGCCGACCATCAATCTGGCAAACGTGGACCCCGCATGCCGCTTGGACTACGTTCCCAATGTGGCGCAGGCTTGTGACTTCGATGTGGCTCTGTCGAACTCGTTCGGTTTTGGCGGCATCAACGCCACGCTGATCATGCGGCGCTGGACGGAGTAGTCTCGGAAAGTACAAGCAAATGAAACAGCGCGAATCCCGGCGGGGTTCGCGCTGTTTTGCTTTGCAGGTCCGTGTTTTCGTTAGCCCATTGCTGCCGCGATGCCCACGCTGACGAGAATGAAGATCGCCCACCAGCCAAAGACCGCCGTGTAACCAGCACTGCGCTTGACCCCGGCCACCGTCGCCGTCCCAATCCCCAGCAGCACCAGCGTCCAGATGGTCACTGCGTCCAGCGAAGTCGCCAGGGTATAGAGCGCCTTGTTGGTCTCCACCGGATTCAGGAATGCGCCCAGGTTGGTAGGCGCAAAGTTCTTGATGTTGAACGACTCCGGCGCCATCCCCGCATAGATCACAACAATCCCCAGCAGCGACTTGATCACCGTCGGCAGGCTGGCGTACATCCATACCGAAAAAACACTTCCGTAGCTGGCCTTGCCGCCGAAGCCAAAATTGATGGTGCCCCACAACCCCAGCGAGAGCAGTGCAGCGGCAGCCAGCAACATCAGCGGACTGGCGATGAACACACCCTCGGTGATTTTCAAGGAGATCCTGACGCCCGCCTCGCGCTGTTCCGGAGTGGCATTCGCCATCCGCTCTTCGGTCTTTGGATCCATACGGATCTGGTTGTCCACCACCTGCTGCATGCCGATTTTGG
Organism: Terriglobales bacterium; assembly: GCA_963776445.1. GTDB lineage: Bacteria > Acidobacteriota > Terriglobia > Terriglobales > Acidobacteriaceae > Telmatobacter. Next base: position 8,144 of record CAVZNE010000054.1, on the reverse strand, counting down.
TGGCGACCGCCGCAAACAGAATGTAGCCAATCACCGCGTAAATGAGGAACGGCGCCCACCAGCTTCTGTGGCCGCGCTTGATGTCTTCAAAGGTCTTCGACGGCGCTGTAAATGTGTTGGAAACGCGCTGCCACTGAGTCAGACCCGGTTCCTCGGGAACTGCCTCGGGCACGGAGTGAATTTCCATTTCGCTCATGGTTCTGCCTCTCGAAAACTGCTGGGTTGTTTCCCCTGTTGGGCGAAAAAGCACTTGTTTGCGCATAGCCCGGCCATTCCGCCAAAGAATGCGTTGCCCGCGATTGTACCCTTGAAAGGCAGTGAGCGTGCAATCAATTTTGCGGATACTTCTTGTGCGGGCAACCGAGCTGCATTTACCGTCCGCGCGAGGCCATCTGGGTGGGGGACGAGGGCTTCTTCGGCTTGGAGTTGCGCGGCCGCGCCAGGGGCACATAGCTCTTGTAGACGGTGATATGGAAGCAGGACTGCTGGAACTCTTCCTCCACATCGATCTTGTCCGCGGCGATCAGGGGCACCAGCCAGGCGCGCATCCAGGCCATCTCTTTCCGGCTCAGGCCCTGCTTGGCAATATCGACGGTGGCGCCGGTCAAGTGCGGGCTGGCGATGTCGCCCTCGGCCGCCGCGGCGTTGCCGTTGATTTCCATCAGCCGCTTTTGGTACTCCACGGTCCGCACCGCCGAGCTGACGATCACCGGACGGCGAAACTGGGCGGCGTGGGCGCGGGCCAGATCGGCCAGAAAATTGGCCGCCCACGGCCGGCAGTAGCGCCGGTTCTCCGGCAGGGCCGGGTTCACAATCAGCGCCACGGAGGCCGGCACGGGCACCAGCATTTTGTGGGCAATGCGATCGGCCAGGTCGTCGTCGTCCTGGATGCGCTCCAGGCCATCGGCCTCGGTTTTCTGGTTTTGCCGCACCAGAGACGCGTAGGAGCCGCGCAACGGCTGCGACAGGAAGCTCTGCTTGCCGCGCAGAGAAGCAGAACGGGCCACCGGCGGAGGCGCGGGAACATCTGCTTCAACAGCCGGATTCACGCTGGCGGGTTCTGGACGGATAAGGGCTGGACTGGCATGGACGGGACGAGCAGGCGCTGAGCGGGAAGGAGCTGGAGTTGGCGCTACGCACGGAATTGCCGCCGTTGCCTGTTTGCGCTCCGGGGCGCGCGCGGCCTTGCGTGTGGTTGCGCGGCTGGTCTTGCGCGCAGCGGCGTGGTTAGTTGCGGGTTTGGCCGCATGGACTGCCGGATGCTTTGTTGCCGCGGGACGCTTTGCCGCCGCCGGGGCATTCTTGTGCGACTTCGCCGGACGAACCGGCGAGCCGTTGGCTGAGATTGCGGTGAGTGCAGCCAGCACAAGAACGATGAAGGCGATGCGCTTCATGGGGGGAGCGCGCGGAGAAACCAGAGCAACTCCAGTGTAGGCCGATTGGCAGCCGCCGCCGAGTATCGAGCCGGATGCGGACTTGTCCGATAACGGGCAACCGGGAATGGAGGGCGCGGCGTGAAGCGGACTAGAATTGATGCGGAGGCACGGCCCGTGGACGAGACAAGCTTTGACAGGACCCATGTGCCGCAGGACCTGGCGGAAAAGGTCCGCAACTGGAGAAATTTCTCCGTCTGTGAGCGGTTCAGTCTCACGAATGAGCTGAGCGTGGCGGCATGGGCGGAAGTCGGCTTCGTCTATGATCCCAGCAAGCCGATGGATAAGACGATTCGGCGGGTCAGCACGCAGGATTGATAGGCGGCGCGTTCTAGAACTGGTTGCATATATAGGTTCGGCCTCAGAGCAGGTATCCGGTTTACTCTGACAACATATTATCGAAACGTTGCTCCAGGAAAGAGAGAGCCTCGATGCAAGACGGAAAAGCAAGCCAAACGGCTCAGTACATAGCTTTCTGCCGGGCATTGGAGACACAAGAGCAACCGGCCCGGCGCCTCCTCAACGATCCATTCGCCTTTGCTCTGCTGCCGGGTTCCTACAGAATCTTCGCTCGCATGGCCCGTCTTCCACTCCTCGGCAAACTGGTCTATGCCATCCTCGATCTGGGGTGGCCGTACTCGCGGAGTTCCGCTGTCGTGCGGACTCGAGCGATCGATGATCTGGTGCGCGACGCCATCCGAAGTGGAGCCCGCCAACTGGTGCTGCTCGGAGCAGGGCTCGATAATCGTGGCTGTCGTCTGCATGAAGCTGAGGGGATCTCGGTGTTTGAAGTAGATCATCCAGCCACACAGCGTGTGAAAAAGGAGCGCCTTCATGCCTGCATGCGCAAGCTGCCAATGAATATCCGATATGTGGCCGTAGATTTCGAGCGGGACGCCCTCGAAGCGAAGCTTATCGAGTCGGGCTATCATCCCGGCGTGCAAGCTGTTGTGGTGTGGGAAGGCGTCATCGACTACCTGACTGAATCTGCCGTGCAGAGCACACTAGCTGTCCTTGCGCGACTGCCGGCTCCATCAAGTCTTCTGATTTTCACCTACACAGATAAAGGTGCTCTGGACGGCTCCAAAGCCTTTCGCGGTGCGCGCCGCTGGCGGTCTTTGAGTAGGGTTGGCGGCGAACCCTTCCTCTTTGGTTTTAATCCCGATTCGCTGGCGGAGGTGTTGAAGCCATATCGATTCCAGTTGGAGAGCGATGCATCGACGGAGGAGATCGCGCAACGCTGCTGCCCCTCGATTGGCCGCATTGAGCCGGGGAATCGAGCCTACCGGGTGGCGACCGCTAGACGTGTGGAGACGTAACAACTCCTGGAATCAGCGGCGAGCACAGTAGCAGCTTCCGGCGCTTGCCCCTTACGGAGAATCGCGTTTATTCTCGCTTCGCACTCTTCTGGTTTGGCGGCTGATATTCGTATCGTATAGTCGGCACTGAAGGATCTGTCGCGACAAACAGAATCCGTAATGATCGACGTCTCCCCTATTTCCCCTGATTGCAAAGGTGGACACGCGTTCATTGTCAGAACAAAGTAACGCAGATTCGGAGCAACAAAAGGGGCGACCTCCGTGTGGAGATGGCCCCTTTTGTTTACCGTTTTACTTGAAGAACAAACGCCGTCCTACTGCAACAGCAACGGCTCGTCGTCGTCCTTCAGTTCTTCCGGCGGGATGACCACAGCGGCGGCCACCTTGTCGTCCTGATCCAGGTTGAGCAACCGCACGCCCATGGTGGAGCGGCCGGCGGCGCGGATGGTCTTGGTGTCGATGCGGATGATCTTGCCGAACTGGCTGATGACCATCAGCTCCGACGTGTCGTCGACCAGCAGGATGGTGTTGATTCTGCCGTTCTTCGAGCCGGTTTTCAGGTTGATGACGCCCTTGCCGCCGCGGGTTTGCAGGCGGTACGCCTCGACGACCGTGCGCTTGCCGTAGCCCTGATCGGTGACCGACAGAATCTTGCAGCCAGACTCCTCGCCCTCGGCCACCTTTGGCGTGACCGCCAGGCCCACCACGTAATCGTTCTTGGCCAGGTCGATACCGCGAACGCCGTGAGCCGGACGGCCCATGGAGCGCACATTTTCCTGGTCGAAGCGGATGGCCATGCCCAGGTGCGTCGCCAGGAAGACGATCTTGTCGGCGTCGCAAATTTCCGCGCCCACCAACTCGTCGTCCTTGTCGATGCCGATGGCGATGATGCCGCGCGACATCACGTTGGTGAAGTCCTTGAGCGGCGTCTTCTTGACCGTGCCGTTGCGCGTGGCGAAGAAGACGAACTTGCCTTCTTCTTCCAGGTCGCGCACGGGAAGAATGTTGCGCACATTCTCGCCCGGTTGCAGCATGAGCAGGCTCTGCATGCTCTTGCCCTTGCCTGCCGCACTCACATCCGGTATCTCATACACCTTGAGCCAGTACACGCGCCCGGTGTTGGTAAAGCACAGCAGGTAGGCGTGGGTAGAGTCGACAATCAACTGCGAGACAAAATCTTCCTCGCGCGTCTTCATGCCGGTGCGCCCTGTGCCGCCGCGCCGCTGCTGGCGATAGATCGAAATCGGCGTGCGCTTCAGGTAACCCTGATGGCTCACCGTGACCGCGACCTGCTCGTCGGCGATCAGGTCTTCCATTTGCAGCTCGGTGCTCTCGTCCACAATCTGCGTGCGGCGCGCGTCGCCAAAGCGGTCGCGCACCTCTTCCAGTTCCTTCACGATCACCGCGCGCAGCACGGCTTCGCTGGCCAAGATCGCTTCGTACTCGGCAATCTTGTCGAGCAGATCGTGCAGTTCCTTCAGCAGTTCGTCGATGGAAAGCTGAGTCAGGCGATACAGTTGCAATTCGAGAATGGCGTCGATCTGGCGCAGGGTCAGGCCGCTCTCCTCGTGCGGCAAGCGCACGCGGTCGAGGGTGATAACAATCTCGTGGCCCTTGCCCCAGGCGTACAAATTCTCCCTGGCCTCGGCCCTCGAGCCTGAACCGCGGATGATGCGAATCACCGTGTCCAGGTTGTCGAGCGCAATCTTCAGGCCTTCCAAAATGTGTTCGCGGTCGCGCGCCTTGCGCAACAGGAAGACCGTGCGGCGCTGCACCACGTCTTTGCGGTGATTGATGAAGCAGCGAATGGCCTCATCCAATCCCAGTTCCCGCGGCTGCCCATTGAGCACCGCCAGGAAGATCATGGAGAAGCTTTCCTGCATCTGCGTGTGCTTGTAGAGCTGGTTGAGCACAATCTCGGGCTGCGAGCCGCGCTTCAGCTCGATCACGATGCGCATGCCGTCGCGATCGCTCTCGTCGCGCACGTCGCTGATCTCGTCGATGACCTTGGTATTCACCAGCTCGGCGATGCGCTGGATGAGCGTGGACTTGTTGACCTGATAAGGAATTTCGGTGACGATGATCGCCTGTTTTTCCTTGGTCAGGTTCTCGGTTGCCACCTTGGCGCGCATCATGAAGCGGCCGCGCCCATGCTTGTAGGCGGCGGGAATGCCGCTCTTGCCGTAGAGGAAGCCGCCGGTCGGGAAGTCCGGCCCCTGCACGTGCTTCAGCACCTCGGCCAGCCCGGCATCGGGGTTCTGCACCAGCTCGATGGTGGCGTTCACAACTTCCGTCAGGTTGTGCGGCGGAATGTTGGTCGCCATGCCCACCGCAATGCCGCTGGAGCCGTTGACGATCAGGTTGGGAATGCGCGTGGGCAGCACCGAAGGCTCGGAGGTGGACTCGTCGTAGTTGGGTACGAAGTCCACGGTCTCCATGTCGATGTCGGCCATCATTTCGCCGGCAATGCGCATCATGCGGCACTCTGTGTAACGCATGGCGGCGGGCGGATCGCCATCCACCGAACCGAAGTTGCCCTGCCCGTCGACCATGGGGTAGCGCATGGAGAACGGCTGCGCCAAACGCACCAAGGTGTCATAGATGGACGAGTCGCCATGGGGATGGTAGACGCCCATGCACTGACCCACCACCTTGGCGCACTTGGTGTATTTCTTGTTGTACTCGAGACCCATCTCGCTCAGGGTGTAGAGCACGCGCCGATGCACGGGCTTCAACCCGTCGCGGGCATCCGGCAACGCGCGTCCGACAATCACCGACATGGAGTAGTCGAGATAGGAGCGGCGCATCTCCTCTTCGATGTTGATGGGGATAATGTTGGAGCCGCTGCTGGGCGGCGTACCGCCTTCGAGAGGGAGCTGTGGATTCTGATCGTCTGCCATAGTTTTTTTCTAAGTCCGCCCAAGGGCGGCAAAAAGGTTCCGGAAAAAGCGGGGCCGGACTTTGCGGACTGTGGTTCTATTTTACGCGCTCAAAGGGGGTTTCAGCAAGACAAACAGAGGCAAATAAGTCCTTATATACCTTGATTTTATAGACTTTCTTCAGGGATCCTCCGAGGCCTTCCGCCGGTCACGCCGCGCGGCGCGTCCCGGACTTGGATTTGGCCGGAGCTTTGGATTTCTTTTTCGCCTTCTTTTTGCCTTCAACTTCGCCGGCATCCTCGCCCAATCCAGCCAGAACCACCGGCTGCCGGTCGGGGAATTCGACGATCAGCGAGAGCTTGCCGCCCACGCCCTCCACATAGCTGCGCAAGGTCGAAAGGTAGAGGTCCGTGCGCTTCTCGATGCGCGAAACGCCCTCCTGGCCGATCTTGAGCTTCTTCGACAGCCGCGCCTGGGTCAACTTCCGCAGACGGCGCAGATCGCGCAGGTTCAGCTCTTCGGCAATCAGTTCCGCTGTGCGCTGCTTGACCCATTGACGCGTCTCTTCCGACTCCAGAGCGAGCATTTCTTCGAGAGTGACCGTCATTGTTTCTCCTTTTCCTTTGCCAGAGCCCATTGATGCCGATCGAATCTTCGTTCGGCTATCGCGATGAGATTCCGGTAAAACTTGCTTTGTGAAACCCCGGATTTGTCACCACCAACCAGCAGGATCGCTCTTCGTTTCAAATCGAATGCGAAGGCAATCCGCCATGCACCACCATCGGCTCGGAAGCGAAGCTCCTTCATGTTGGGGTACTTCGATCCCTTCAACGTATCCACTTGCGGTCTGCCAAGTTGCGGGCCGAACTGTCTTAGCGCTCCAACCAGCACATAGATTTCGCGCCGAACAGTTCCTGGAAACTCAAGAACCTCGGGCGCGAACTCATCGTGGAACTCAACGACCCACTTCCCGTCCATAGTATGCTCTCGAATGCCTAATGTCTTCAAGTGCATTTTTCCTTCTGGCACACGCCCAGGAGGCTCATCGCAGCTTGAAGTTTCGGGACCGGCAATCATAGCGCAGATTGGCAGTGGCGCCGCGGGATCCCGCCCTCTACAGCAGCCCCGGCAGGCTCAGCACGCAGAACACCGCCTGCAGCAGCACAATGGCTCCGGCAGCGCCCACGGCCAGGCGTCCGCGCGGCCCCTCACAGGCATCGGCAAATACGCCGCCCACAAACGTGAGCAGAAACGGCAGCGCCCACAGCCAGGGAGTGCCGGGAACGCCGGTCATGACCAGAAGCATCAGAATCGCGGCGCAAAGCAGCGGAGCGGTATTGCCGAAGTAGCGCGACTTGCGCAGCCCCAGATACAGCACCAGGGCCGAGGCGGCAGCCACTGTGATTCCGGCATTGCCCAGGGTGCTGAAGTAGCGCCGCGCCGGGTCCAGCGAAACCCACATCAGCCCAGCCCCGGAGCGGAACAGGTAGCTAAAGGCGTCCGGAGAAAATCCGTAGCAGGCAAACACCAGCACCAGCGCTCCGGCCACGGCTGCCAGCACCACCGGCATCACCAGGGCGCGGCGCCCTTCGGAGATCCACAGCATCAGCGCCAAGCCCAGCAGCGCCACCACCGGCAGCGCGGCAACGTGCGCGGCGGCGGCGACACCGAAAATCACCGTCAGCAGCACAATGCGCGGACGCCATTTGCGGCGGGGACCCTGCATGGCATGGGCCACGCCGATGCAGGTGTAGACGCCGCCATAAATTCCCAGCGTGGCCAGAATTTCGGCATTCGGCGTCACGCAGGCCTTCAGCACCGCGGGAGAAAAGCAGTAAAGCGCCAGCGCCGTATAGCCGCCCAGGTTGCCGTAGAGCCGCCGCGTCACCCACCACAGCCCGCCGCCCAGCACAAACCCGGTAGCCAGAAACGGCAGCCGCAACAGCAGCAGAATATGCGTCATCTGGTGGCGCAACTCCCAGGTGCTGACCTCGCCGCCGGTTTGCACCACGCGGTCCTCGGGCTTGCGGAAGTGGTCCAGTCCCTGCTCCACCAGCAGGTTCAGCGTCAGCGGCAACCCCGCCAGACGGTAGCCCAGAATGCCATCGTGAATATTGCCGCAACTGGTAAAGTAGCCGGCCAGCGGCGACGACCGCTCCCACGTCTCCCGCCCGCAGCGCGCGTACTGGTAATCGCGATCGGTCAGCGTCTGACGGCTGGTCAGCCACAGTCCCTGGACCAGAAACAGTGCCAGCAACACCGCCGCAATGCGCTGCGGCAGATTGAAGTGGAAGCGGCGGAGACGAGCGAACCGGTGGGTCATCGTGATCAAAGGAACTGGTTCCAGTCTAAACGGTGGCGCTGGAGAAATCTTCCCATTCTCTCCTCGGCAGCCTTTCGGTGTTATCCTCCTGTGCAAGGCTTGCGCATGAGTAGCTTCTTCACTCTCGGTCACTCCAACCACCCCATCGAAACATGGCTTGCCCTGGTTCGCCAGCATGAGGTTGAGGTAA
>CAVZNE010000053.1:0-4117 GCA_963776445.1 Terriglobales bacterium | reverse complement strand
GTTGTAGCCTTTGGTTCGGTTCGTATTGCTATCCGGATCGCCGCCAAAGAAGGCCGCCTGTTGCTCCGGCGCAAACACCAGGCGCACGTCGGTGTAAGCCTTGTATTGATAGAGCCAGTACTCGCCGCCCTGATAGAAACTAACTACATCGGAGCGCAGGCCGGTCTTGTCCTTGCTCTCCTTTTCAATGGCCGCAATCGCGGCGTCGCGCGCCTTCTGCGCCTTGGCGTCATCGGCAATGCCCTTGGTAGCGCCCTGCACCCGCGCAGTCACGTCCTGCATGGCTACGAGCACATTGACTTCCAGGTCGGCGGACTTCATCTCCGCATCCGGCGTGGCGGCATAAAAGCCATCGCGCAGATAGTCGTGCTCGGCCGTCGAGTTCTTCTGCAACTGGCCGCGCGCTACGTGATGATTGGTCAGCAGCAGGCCGTTGGGGCTCACAAACGAGCCCGATCCGCCGTCGTTGAGCCGCACGCTCGAGAGGCGCAGATGGTCCAGCCACTCCTGCGAGGGATGGAAGTTGTACTTGGCCGCCAGTTGCTTCAGGGGCGGGTTGTCAAAGGTCCACATGCCTTCTTCGGCGTGAATCGCGGGCGCAGCCGCCAGCAGCAAGGCCGCAGGCAGCAACAGGATGGAGCGAAGATTACGAGCGAACATATTGGTCCTCATGAAGAGCTGGTTCTCTGACCGCTTGAAGTGGTATCAACTCTGGGTGCCCCCGGTCTCGCTTCTGAGACCGGGGAAAGCATGAACAAGGCACGAAATCACGCGGTCAATGCCCTAATCAGTAAGTCAGCCGTAAAACCCCGCTAACTCGCTTGCGGCGAAGCCGCGCTGACTTGCTGACTTGCTGCTTTTACGGCATCACCAGCACTTCCACGCCGGAGGCGGCATCTTTCTGGTGGAAGACCTGTTCGGTGGCCTTCTGGAACTGCTCCGGTTTGGCGTTGGGAATGTCGGTGAAGGATTGCGGATTGCGGTCCGTCAAAGGAAACCAGGAACTCTGTACCTGGACCATGATGCGGTGGCCGCGGCGGAAAGTGTGAAACAGATCGGGCATGGTGAAGTTGATGTCGGTTTCCTTGCCCGGCGTCAGCGGTTCGGGCTTTTCCCAACTGTTGCGGAACTTGGCACGGAAAGGCTCTCCGCGCAGTAACTGCTGGTAGCCGCCCATGTGCAGCGGGGGCGCGTCCAGAATGCGCTTGCCGCCGGCAGCGGTCTGGGTATCAGGATAGTTATCGGGATAAACGTCGATCAACTTTACAACAAAATCGGAGTCGGTGCCGGAACTCACAACCTTCAGCCGGGGTGCGATGGGACCGGCGATGGTTACATCCTCCTCCAGAGGCTCGGTCTGGTAGACCAGCACGTCGGGCCGGTAGCTGGCAAAGCGCTGATCGTCCACCATGTAGCGCTGCGGAACGGTGTCGGTGGTGTAGCCCACAAAGGGCACGGGATGCGCGGGGTCGCTCACGTACTCGTCCACGCCTTTGGCTTCAGTCGGCGGATCGAAGCTGAGCTTGCCGTCCGCGTGAAAGTACAGCGTCTTGGCCGCGGCGGCCTTGGGCGGCCATGCATCGAAACTGCGCCACACATTGGTGCCGGTCTCAAACACCACGGCCTTGGGCTGCGCCGCGCCTTTGCCCTTGAGATAGTGCTCGAAGAAAGGGAACTGAATGTTGGCGCGGAAGTACTCGGCGGTCTTGGCGTTGAACTGCACATCGCCCAGGTGGTTGCCGTCGCCGCGCGACCAGCCGCCGTGCACCCATGGCCCTTCCACCAGCGTGGTGGGCGTCTGCGGGTTGAACTTGCCGATGGCGTTGAAGGTGCGATAGGGGCCGCTCAGGTCCTCGGCGTCATACCAGCCGCCCACCACCAGCACCGCGCAGCGCACGTTCTTCATGTGCTGCGAAAGGTCGCGCTGCTTCCAGTACGCGTCATAGGTGGAGTGAAAAGCCTGGTCGTTGAACAGCCAGTTGGAGCCCTTCAGGTATAACTTGTCCAGGTTGGCGATGTTACCCGCCTGCAAATAGAACTTGTAACTGTCCGGCGTGCCAAAGTCGAAACCGACCGAGGGCTTGGGCGTCTCCGGATTGTGGCCCGGCTTGAAGAAGGCGTAGAAGCCAAAGTTGGCCGAGAGCATGAACGCTCCGCCGTGATAGCCGTCGTCGCCCATAAACAGATCGGTCATGGGCGCTTGCGGGCTGGCGGCCACCAGCGCCGGGTGCGAGTCGATGATCGAAGCCGACGTATAGAACCCCGGGTAGGAAATGCCCCAGATGCCCACTTTCCCGTTGTTATTGGCTACATGCTTGAGCAGGAACTCGATCGTGTCGTAAGTATCGGACGCGTCGTCCACGTCCTGCGGCGACTTCTTCTCGTCGATGTGCGGGCGCATCTCGACGAACTCGCCTTCGCTCATCCAGCGTCCGCGCACGTCCTGGTAGACGAAAATGTAGCCGCCCTTCTCAAACTCCTCTGAAGGGCCAAGATGCATCGGATACTGGTCCTCACCGTAGGGCCCCACGTTGTAGGGCGTGCGGTCCATCAGGAACGGATAGGGGCCGCCAGCGGCGTCCTTGGGCACAAAGACCGCGGTGAACAGCCGCTTGCCGTCGCGCATGGGGATGCGGAATTCGTACTTGGTATAGTGGGCGCGAACGAAATCTTCTTTGGGCGCGTCGGTGGCTGGCTGCTGGGCGCAAACGGCGGTCAACGAAAGGGTAAGAATGGCTAAAAGGGCGAAAGCAGAGCGGTGCAGTTTCGGCATCGGGCGGTAAAGTCTCCTGAGCAAACAGGTTACTCCATGGGGGTGGTTTGCCGGCAGTTGCGGCGATTGGGCAGGGCGTCGCTCACTCTCGGTGGGCCGCGTCGCGCTCCTCGCAATTGATTTTCTTATGCGCACCGGGCCATGCGGCGTTACCCTATCTTCAATAGACTCCATCCAGCCGCGTGCGCTTTTCGACGCCGGACTGTATCTTTTCCCGCTTTCCGCCAAAACCGAAAAGGAGATTCATGTCGAACGATTACCGCAATTTCCTCGCTCTCTCGTATGAAGAGTTGGAAGAGCTCAATCTGACAGCCAAAGCTGAACGCCTCAACCGGGTTCCAGCCGACGAGATTCGCGAAAAGCGGCTGAAATACCTGACCGACGAAAAGAGCATCAAGGCCGTGACCGTGCTGTTCAGCGACCTTGAGGGCCGTCTGCACCTGCTCGACTACGACAAGAAGTTTCTGCTCGGCGCCTATGAGAACCTGACCTTCGACGGCTCCTCCATCCGCGGCTTTACGGCCCAGAAGGAGAGCGATCTGCGCCTGGGCATCGACTGGAGCGCCTTCTACTGGGTGCCGGCCGACGTCTTTGGCAACGGCAAGGTGGTGGTTTTTGGCACGGTGCTGGGCAAGGACGGAACCGCCTATTCGGGCGACCTGCGCGGCGTGCTCAAGAACTACTCCGAGAAGGTGCTCGCGGAGAAGGGCTACACCCTGAACGCAGCTCCCGAAATCGAGGGCTTCCTGTTCGCCGGCAAGGATGCGGAACAGCGCTACTGCGACACCAACAAATTCGAACTGGTCTCGACCGGCGGCTACTACCACTCTCTGCCGCTCGATCCGCTGCGCCAGTTCATCGATACTTCGGCTGAAGTGCAGCGCGCCATGGGCTTCCAGAACGAGAAGGACCACCCCGAGGTTGCGCCCAGCCAGTTTGAGATCAACTACAGCTACGCCGAGGCCGTGGCGGCCGCCGACCAGATCCAGCTCTACAAACTGCTCACCCGGCAAATCGCCAACAACCTGGGATACACGGCCAGTTATCTGCCCAAGCCGGTGGTCGGCGTCAATGGCAGCGGCATGCACACCAACGTCTCCATCACGCAGGGCAAAACCAACCTGTTCTGGGACGAAAGCGGCGAGGAGCAGCTCTCCCAGTTTGGCTGGAGCTTCCTGGACCGCATCCTCACCCGTGCCCTCGACCTGTGCCTGATCTTCAACTCCAGCGTGAACGCCTATCGCCGCCTCGACCCGCACTTCGAAGCCCCCAACCAGATTCGCGCTTCGGCCACCGATCGCGGCGCCATGGTCCGTGTGCCCATCGGCAACAAGCGCTCCATGC
>CAVZNE010000052.1:0-6377 GCA_963776445.1 Terriglobales bacterium | reverse complement strand
CAGCGCGGCAAGGCTCCGTGGATCGCCTCGCGCCTGCAGGATTTCTTCGGCATGCGCGAGACGCCGCGGATCGGTCCGCTGCAGACTCCCGTTGTTCTTCATCTGCTTGCGCCCAACCGTCAACCGGTGCAAACCACCACGGATTTGGCGGGGTTTTGGGAAAGGCTTTACCCGGAGGTGCGCCGTACCCTGATGCGCCGTTATCCGCGTCACGACTGGCCCGAGCGCCACGGCGGCTGAGCCGGCAGAGTCTATCCCGTTCTGTTCCTCAAGACTGAAGGTGTTATGCCGAGAAAGCCTTGCTTCCAACCCAGGACATGGATGCGCGTGTCTAAAACGGACCAATGAACATACCGTCAAATGGCGTAACCTCCTGTGCGGAGGAGAGATCATGAAAATCCTGCTGGGAATCGACAATTCCAGGTTCTCTGGAGATGGTTTGCGGGCAATTATCACCCAGTTCCGGCCTGAGAATACCGAGGTCAAGGTATTGCATGTGCTGCAGCCGGTTGTGCCTATGGCTCCGCCTGAAATGTCTCTGGGCTACGTTCCAGAGATGGAATATCAGAAGAAGCCTGCCCTCGCATTGGTTGAGCGAACCGCGGGGCAGCTACGCAGCGCAGGATTCAAGGTGGACACGGCTGTCACAGTAGGAGACATCAGAGAGAGCCTTATCGACACCGCCGAGGAGTGGCGTGCCGACCTGATCGTGGTTGGTTCCCATGGGCAGGGTGGCATCGAATGCTTTCTGCTGGGAAGCGTGGCGGAATCCGTGGCTCGGCACGCGAAATGTTCGGTGGAAATCGTTCGCATTCCAGCAAAAGTCTGATAGCGTCCCGCGCCGTGGAATGGATGACTTTGGTCGGATCGCAAATTGAAAGACAAGGTGCGAATCGGCGGGCCGAAAAAACTTTCACTTTGGAGATGCACGAAATGATTCATTTGCATCCAACCGTATAAGTAGCACAACTCGCGGCATGAGCCTGACCACTTACAGAGATGTAACTGGTCTCTGACCGCTTTAAGTTGCACCAATTCCGTGCCCCATCCTTTCGCCTTTTTTCTGGCGAATGGGTGGGAAAGCACAAATCTGAAAGGCACGAATTCATGCGGGCAAAAATCTAGGGAAGCTCTGAATGAGTCCTGTTTTGAAAGGGCACGGCTTTAGCACCTGAGATACGCATTTCAAGGAATTCACAGCTGATCTTGCTTTTCCCGCAGCCTGTTCAGCCCCTGATAGCTTTTCCTCGTGCCACTTCCAATCGTTGAATTATTCAATGAATCTCTGCTAGTTATGCATGCCCTTCCACTCTGAGTAGGGACCCTGGAAGTCTTCGATGCCGTCTTCTGTGAAGTTCCACAGGCGGGTCGCGACTTCGTCGATCAGATCGTGATCGTGGGTGACCAGAAGGACCGTGCCTTCGTAGCGTTGCAGCGCGATGTTGAGCGCGTTGATCGCTTCCAGATCCAGGTGGTTGGTGGGCTCGTCGAAGATCAGGAAGTTGGGCTTGGTGAGGATGAGCTTGCAGAACAGCAGGCGCGCCTGTTCGCCGCCGCTCAGCGCCTTGGTCTGCTTGTCGCCCTCTTCGCCAGAAAACAGCATCTGCCCCAGAATGCCGCGAATCTCTTCCACGGTCACCTTGGTGTCCCAGCGGTAAAGCCACTCGGCCACGGTCAGGCCATGTTCAATGCAGGCGCTCACGTCCTGCGGAAAGTAGCCGATCTGCGCCTCGTGGCCCCAGAAAACCGAGCCGTTGTCGAGCGTAAAATCCTTGTCGGCCAGGCCGGGATAATTGGCCAGCAGGCTTTTCAGCACCGTGGTTTTTCCCGCGCCGTTGCGGCCCATCAGGCAGATTCTTTCCCCGCGCAGTACGTTGGCGCTGAAGCCGTCGATGACCTTCTCGTCGCCGTAGAACTTGGTCAGATTCTTGAATTCCAGCACATGCTTGCCGCTCGGCCGCACCTGGTCAAAGCGGATGTAGGGACGCGCGATGTTGGAGCGGGCCAGGTCGTTGGTCTGCAGGCGCTCCACTTCCTTGCGGCGGCTGGTCACCTGGGTGGAGCGGGTGCCGGCGGCAAAGCGCGCAATAAAGTCGTTCAACTGCGCAATCTTCTTCTCGCGCTGCGCGTTCTGCGACTCCAGCGTGGAACGGACTTGGGTCTTGGCCATCACCATGTCGTCGTATCCGCCCGTGTAGGTGATGATGGTTTCGTAGTCGATGTCGGCGGTGTGGGTGGTCACGCTGTTCAAGAAGTGGCGATCGTGGGAGATGACGATCAGCGTGCCGTCGTAGCTATGCAGAAAGTCTTGCAGCCAGTGGATCGATTCAAGATCCAGATAGTTGGTGGGCTCGTCCAGCAGCAGGGCTTCGGGTTTGCCAAACAGGGCCTGCGCCAGCAGCACGCGCACCTTTTGCCCGCCCTGCAGTTCGCCCATCTTGCGCTCATGCACGTCTTCGGGAATATCCAACCCATCCAGCAGCACGGCCGCGTCGCTCTCCGCGGTGTAGCCGTCCTCGTCGCCGATCGTGCCTTCCAACTCGCCTAACCGCATGCCATCGGCGTCCGACAGTTCCGGCTTCTCGTAGATGCGGTCGCGCTCTTCGAGAGCTGCCCACAGCCCCTTGTTGCCCATGATCACCGTGTCAATCACGCGATAGCTGTCGAAGGCGAACTGGTCCTGGCGCAGTACGCCGAACTTGCGCGGGCGGACCACGGAGCCCTTCTGCGGCTCCAGTTCGCCGGTCAGGATCTTCATGAAAGTGGACTTGCCGGATCCATTGGGTCCAGTCAGGCCGTAGCGGCGGCCGGGCACAAAAGACACACTCACATCCTCGAAGAGCACCTTCGAGCCATAACGCATGGTCACATTGCTGACACTAATCATTCTTTTTCTAGTTCCTGTATGTGGGCCGTGGCGGGGTAACGGCTCCGCTGGCCGGATAAAGCTGGGTTGAATCGAGGTTTTGGGGCGCGGACACGCGGCAGCCCCTATGGACTTCTGCTCTTCTAGTTTCTCATAAGTGGAGCTAAATCGTGTCCGGCTCTGTTCCTGGTCAAAGAACGGCTATCGAAATGAGAGGCCTAGCCGCCGAACGCCATCACCACATGGTTCACGAGGAAGGCCGCGCCGTAGGCCATCGCCAGCATGTAAAGGAACTGCACCGCCGGCCACTTCCAACTGTTGGTCTCGCGGCGCACCACGGCCATGGTCGAGGTGCACTGCATGGCGAAAGCAAAAAAGATCATCAGCGCCATCGCGCCGCCCAGCGTCATGTCGTGGTGCAGGGCGGTTTGCAGGCTCAGGGCATGCGTGTCGGCCTCCGCGCCGTACAGCGTGCCCATGGTGCTGACCATCACTTCGCGCGCCAGCACGCTGGAAAGCAACCCGATGCCGATCTTCCAGTTGAAGCCAAGCGGCGCAATGGCCGGTTCGATTAAGTGCCCCAGCCGTCCGATCAGGCTGTCGGCCAGCTCTGGCGTCTGGTAGGAGCCGCCGGACAAATGAATCACCGGCAGGTGCGCCAGAACCCACAGGGCCAGCGTGACGCAAAGAATAATGGTGCCGGCTTGGCGCAGAAAGACCTTGGCGCGATCCACCAGGCGCATGGCCAAGGAGCGCAGCGTGGGCATGCGGTACTGCGGCAGCTCCAGAATGAAAGGCGCATCGCTGGATTTGAGGATGGAGCTCTTCAGCAGCCACGCGGTGGTCATGGCCCCTACAAACCCGGCCAGATACAGGCTCAGCATCACGAGGGTGCGCAGCCCGAGCAACCCGTCCAGGTAAACCGTGTTGGGGATGAACGCCGCAATCAGCAGCATGTAAACCGGCAGCCGCGCCGAGCAGGTCATGAACGGCGTCACCAGAATCGTGGCCAGCCGGTCGCGCTTGTTCTCAATGACGCGCGTGGCCATGATCGCCGGAACCGCGCAGGCGTAAGCCGACAGCAGGGGAATGAAAGCTTTGCCGTTCAACCCAATGGTGCGCATCACTCGGTCGGCAATCAGTGCTGCACGCGAAAGGTAGCCGGAGTCTTCCAGAATCCCGATAAACAGAAAAAGCAGCAGGATTTGAGGCAGAAAGACCAGAACGGACGAGATGCCCTTCCATGCGCCGTCCATCAACAGTGACTGAATCCAGCCGGCGGGCAGCAGCGGCCGCACCAGGTTGCCAATCTGCGCCAAAATCGCGCCAAAGCCGTCGGAAAGCGGCTGGCCGACGGCGAAAACCACCTCGAAAACGCCGATCACCACCACCAGAAACAGCAGCGGTCCCCAAATGCGATGCAGCAGAACGTCGTCGATCTTGCGGCTGTTTTCAACTGACAGAGGAGCGCGATAGCCGGTCCGCCGGCTCACCTGCGCCGCCCAGGTGTGGGCGCTCAGGGCATTGCCAACCACCGGCAGGGCCAGCGGTTTTGCGGCGGTGCGGTCGGTGTTCTGGTGCAGGAAAAGTGAAACAGACTCCAGGCCGGTTCCATGCACCGCGCTGATCAGTGCCACTGGCGCGCCCAGTTCACGGGCCAGTTTCAGGGTGTCGATGTGGCCGCCACGGGCGTCCATCAGGTCGCTCATGTTCAGCAAAACCAGCGTCGGCAGCCCCTGCGCCAGCACCGGCGCGGCCAGCATCAACTGGCGCGTCAGGTGCAGGGAATCCAGCACCAGCAGCACCGCGTCAGGCATCGGCGTGCCCGGCATCTTGCCGCGCAGCACGTCAATCGAGACACGCGCGTCTTCGGAATACGGCGTCAGCGAGTAGATCCCCGGCAGGTCGATCAAGGTCAGGTCGTCGCGGCCCACCCCGGCCATCAGGCCCATGTGCTGCTCTACAGTGACCCCCGGAAAATTCGCCACCTTCTGCCTGAGTCCGGTCAACCGATTGAAAAGAGTGGACTTGCCGGCATTCGGCGGTCCAATCAACACAACGGTCCGGAGCGCTCCTTGCGGGGGCGGATGGGTCGGAGGCTGAAAAGGGGGAGGCGCGCAACAATCGCTCATCGGGTGGCCTCAAGCGTTGCGGGGGTCTCTTCGTCCGAGTCTTCTGTCAGGGAGGGCCGTACGCGCATGGCATCCGCGGTCTCGTGCCGCAGTGCAATCTCCATCCCGTCCACTCCGTAGACGGTGGGGTCGCCGGCCGGCGCGCGGCGCAAAACCGTCACCAGCGCATCCGGCACAAAGCCCATATGCATCAGGTGGTTCTGTACCGATTCACGCAAGTCGAGCGCCACCAGAATCCCGCTCTCCCCAACCTTCAAATCGCTCAACACGCTCAATCTCAGGACCCCGTCAAACTGCAACAAGCTCAGTATATCAAAATGCGACCAATATAGTCGCAATTATGTGTGCGACCGTTCCTTGACGACTGCCCCAGGTCCCGCTTTTGGGACCTGGGATAACATGAGGCGGTTGGCCACGGTCCCGATACTCTTCCAAATCAAACTGAGGGTGCCACCGTGCCTGCCCTGAGCTTTTCGAAGGGTCCCTCGCATTTGGGGACCGGTACGGAACGCAATTCAAAACCTCATTTCATTCCAAATCACCGTTGCGCCGGGTGCCCCAGGTCCCGCTGTTGGGACCTGGGATAGCCTGAGCCAATCCCCTCGATTTCTGCCGCGACTCCAACCTCGTGGCTTACCTTCTTTCTCCTTCTGAGCCGCCCTTGAGCCG
Source organism: Terriglobales bacterium (assembly GCA_963776445.1). Classification (GTDB taxonomy): domain Bacteria; phylum Acidobacteriota; class Terriglobia; order Terriglobales; family Acidobacteriaceae; genus Telmatobacter. Next base: position 710 of record CAVZNE010000052.1, on the reverse strand, counting down.
GTAAACACCCGCAAAAACGCGCAAATATGCGCCAAATTGCCACGGTAAATCGCTTTACAAAAGACCAAATGTACCAATGTCTCCAAAATTAGCGAACAGATAAGTACGCGTTTCGTCCTCGCCAATCGTCCTTTTTCCCGCAAAAGGTGAACTTCAAACGTCACTCCGGCACTCTACCGTCCCGCACCCGGAATGTAGTGGTATTCGATCTTCGCCGGCTGCTTCACCGGGTCGCCGGTCAGGTCGTGCGTGTACACCTGACAAAAGCGGGTGCCCAGGTTCGGCACAGCAACGTCGTGCCTAACCTGGGATAGCTCCACCTATCTATAGCTTTTGCCTTTTATAAGAGCATCGTAATTCTATAAGGCTTTTCCTTTGTTGAAGCCATGACCCGCCGCCCTCAATTCTCCGTAGCCGTCTTATCCACGTGGTCCACCACCACCTGGTCCACGGCCGCCTTGCGCGATTCCAACTTCAGCCCCAGCTTCTCCACGGATGCATACATGCTCGATTGCCCCGTAGGGTCCGTTACGCCCGACGCAGGCTGGTTGTCCTTCTCGCCGCCGCCCGCCGGTGCTCCCGGCAAGCCCATCCCCAGTTCCCGCGCCCGCTCACGTACCATCGCGATCAGATCCGCCAGCGAAAAATCCAGCGCCACCTCGTAGTTCCCCTTGAGGCCTGTCATGTCCACTACTTGCTGACCGCCGGCC
>CAVZNE010000051.1:0-4625 GCA_963776445.1 Terriglobales bacterium | reverse complement strand
GCTTTGGAGGGGACTGCTTTTTGCGGCGTAGGCGGGAGAGGTTAATGGCGCAGATGCGGGCTTCCAAATCCTGAAACCGGCGATGGAGTTCGACCCCGCGGCGGGCTTCCTGGGCAAGTGCGGTGGTCAAGTGGATGGTTTTGAGCTTGCCTTTGACGAGGACCGAGAGGGCCACCTGAGGGTGCAAGTCCTCGGGTTTACCGGAAGCGCAGCGGCAGTTGGGTTTACCGCAACGCCGGCCGCGTTGGACAAAGCGATCCCGCCCAGAACCTGTTCGCCCGCCACAATCGAAGCGCGAGTCCGCGTTCCGCCGCCGTCAATTCCCAAAACCATGTTCATCGTGCGACCGCTCCTTTACTTGATGGTACCGTTCCCATTATCGCCCAGAGTCCCGGCCAGCACACCCAGGCTGCCATCGTTTTTCGGAGCCTGAAGTCCCAGCACATGGGCGAGCCAAGGGTACAGATTCACATTCTCAAACGGCGCGACTGTCTTGCCGGCCACAATGTCCGGGCCTGCGGCAAAGAAGCTGGCCTTCATCTCCGGCAACTTCCGCGGATCGTAGCCATGCGCTCCAGCCGTCGACGGTCGATCGGGCCTGCCCGCCTCCGGGCCATGCGCGCGGATCGCGTAGGGTCCCGTCGCCACCACCACCGGGTCGCCCGCGCGCGCGCTTTCGTTGAAATGCAGCCCCGCCGGCACGTCCTTCCGCCGGTAAACGACAAATTGCGGCGATGCCTTCTTGAGCTGGTTATAAACCCGCTCCCGGTCCTCTTCCGTTTTGCCGTAGAGCAGCGCCCCCGCGGTCTCAAATCCCTTCAAGTCGGCAAACTGGTCCAGCGTGATCCAGCCGCCTTCCACCTTCGCCATGCCGTGATCGCTCACCACCACCAGGTCGATGGGCAATCCGGTCGCATCCAGGGCGGCCTTCAGCTTGCCTACCATCGCGTCCATCTTGAGTTCGGCGGCGCGCGTCTCCGGGGCGTCCGGACCGAATGCGTGTCCTTCGTGGTCGGGCTCGGAATAGTAAATGGTAATGAAGTGGGGCCGGTCGGCCGCGGGCAGCTTCAGCAGGGCCGCGGCGTCATCAATCCGCGCCCGCTGCACTTCGTCGGTGGCTTCGGTTTTGGAGTCGAAGCGTACAAAATACGTGGGCCGGTAGCCGGCGATTTCCGCCTCGGAACCGGGCCAGAACAGGCACGCGGTGCGCATCCCCTGGCTCTCCGCCAAACTCCACAAGGGAGTGCCGCTGTACCAGCTTCCGTCGCTCACCGCCTTCGGGTCGCTGATCGCATAGCGGGCCTGCTTCGTCTCGTCGTAAAAGCTGTTGGCCACCAGGCCGTGGTGCTCGGGATAGAGGCCGGTCACAATGGTGAAGTGGTTGGGAAAGGTCAGCGAGGGATAGCTGGGCAGCATGCCTTCCGGCGCCCAGACGCCCTGCTTGCCCAGGGCCAGCAGGTTCTTGGCGCCTTCGCGCTTGGCGTAGTCCCAGCGAAAGCCGTCCAGCGAGACCAGCACCACATAGTGCTGCTTTTGCGCCGCGGCGGAGTTGGGCCCATGCTCTACATGGAGGACCGGCAGCGCCGGATTCTGTCCCGGCAAAACGGCCGGCTGCTGAGCCGCCAGGCCCAGCCCCAACGTCAACGCGAACGATGCAAGAACGACCCGGCTACCCAACCGCAATTTCATGCCAAATTACCCCCGCACCAGCTTACCGTACGAGGTGCAAAACAAGCTCCGGAAGCCAAATGACCAAAAAGGCACAGCGGCTCCAGAACGGGCTAGCTACAGTAATCCGGATGCATTTCCGGCGATCCAGCCAGCGCAATTGTCCGGATTTTGACTTATCGTTGCAGCATCGGCTGTAAGGTAAGGGCATTCCTGCCAATGCGGGAAACGAGGGATACGATGCCGGATAAAACTGCTGCAATGCTGCCGCCCGAGGAATCGCAAAAAGGGCAAAGAACCGCGCTGGGCGTCGAAGCGCTGGCGCAGTCGTTCCTGGACAATCTCTTTTTTGTGCAGGGCCGGTCCATGGAACGGGCCACGGTCAACGACCTCTACATGGCCCTGGCGCACACCGTCCGCGACCGCCTGGTCGAGCGCTGGATTCAGACGGTGAAAAATTATCAGGCGCAGGACGTGCGGGTGGTCTGCTACCTGTCGGCGGAGTTCCTCACCGGCCCGCATCTGGGCAACAACCTCATCAATCTGGGCATCTACGACGAGGCCGAACAGGCCATGCGCAAGCTCGGCCTCGACCTGAACGTGCTCATCGAGCAGGAAGCCGAGCCTGGCCTGGGCAACGGCGGCCTGGGGCGGCTGGCCTCCTGCTTCATGGATTCGCTGGCCACCCTGGACATTCCCGCCATCGGCTACGGAATTCGCTACGAATATGGCATCTTCGACCAGTTGATCCGCGACGGCTGGCAGGTGGAGACGGCCGACAAGTGGCTGCGGCTGGGCAATCCCTGGGCGCTGGAGCGGCCCGAAGATTCCTTTGAAGTGAAGATGGGCGGGCGCACCGAGTCCCGCACCGATGCGCAAGGCAAGCTGCGCGTGAGTTGGATCCCGGGCCGGGTGGTGCGCGGAGTTCCCTACGACACGCCCATCCTGGGATACCGCACCAACACCGCCAACACCATGCGGCTGTGGTCGGCGCAGGCGGCGGAGGGCTTCGACTTTGGCACCTTCAACACCGGAAACTTTTTCGGCGCGGTGGCGGACAAGGTAACGTCGGAGAACATCTCCAAGATTCTTTATCCCAACGACGAAGAGATCCAGGGCAAGCAGTTGCGGCTCGAGCAGCAGTTCTTTTTCGTGTCGTGCAGCTTGCAGCACATCCTGCGCATTCAAAAAACGGAGAACCGCCCGCTGGCCGAGCTGCACCGCAACTTCGCCATTCAGATGAACGACACCCACCCGGCCATCGCCGTGGCGGAGTTGATGCGGCTGCTGGTCGATGAGCACGAGATGCAGTGGGATACGGCCTGGCACGTGACCGAACACGCGCTCAGCTACACCAACCACACGCTGCTGCCGGAGGCGCTGGAGCAGTGGCCGGTGAGCCTGTTCGGGGCACTGCTGCCGCGCCACCTGGAGATCGTCGACGAAATCAACCGGCGTCACCTGGACAATGTACGGCTGAAGTTTCCCGGCGACGAAGATCGCGTGCGCAGGCTCTCGCTGATCGGCGAAGAGGGCGGAAAATTCGTGCGCATGGCGCACCTGGCGGCATTGGGCAGCCACGCCATCAACGGCGTCGCGGAGCTGCATACCAAGCTGCTCGAAACCCATGTGCTGAAGGATTTCTACGAGCTGACGCCGGAAAAATTCTCGAACAAGACCAACGGCGTCACGCCGCGCCGCTGGATGGTGCTGAGCAATCCTGGATTGGCGCATCTGCTCACCGCGCGCATCGGTTCGGGCTGGATACGCGATCTGGACAAGCTGCGCCGTCTGGAGCCGATGGTGGACGATCAGGAGCTGCGCGAGGAGTGGCGCGCCATCAAGCTGCACAACAAGACGCAGCTTGCCAGTTATGTTCAGGAGCGGCTGGGCATCGCGGTCGACCCCGCGTCGATGTTCGACGTGCTGGTGAAGAGGCTGCACGAGTACAAGCGGCAGCACTTGCAGATTCTGCATATCCTCACGCTCTACAAGCGCATTCAGCACGATCCGGAAGTGGAAATCGTGCCGCGGACCTTCGTCTTCGGCGGCAAGGCCGCGCCCGGCTATCGCATGGCCAAGCTCATCATCAAGCTGATTCACTCGGTGGGCGAAGCCATCAACTCCGACCCCCTGGTGCGCGGCCGGATGAAGGTGGTCTTCCTGCCCAATTTCAACGTGAAACTGGGCCAGAGAGTATATCCCGCCGCCGATCTGAGCGAGCAAATCTCGCTGGCCGGCAAGGAAGCCGCGGGCACCGGCAACATGAAGTTCGCCATGAACGGCGCGCTGACCATCGGCACGCTCGACGGGGCCAATGTGGAGATTCGCGAAGAGGTCTGCGCCCAGAATTTCTTCCTCTTCGGGCTCACGGTTCCAGAAGTGGAGCAGCGCAAGCGCGATGGCTACCAGCCGCGGGCGTTTTACGAGTCGAACGCCAATCTGCGCGAGGTGCTGGATTCCCTGAGCAGCGGCGAGTTCTCGCATGGCGACCGCGGCCTGTTTGAGCCCCTGGTCAGTTCCCTGCTCAACAGCGACGACTACATGCTGCTGGCCGACTACCAGGCTTACATCGATTGTCAGGACCAGGTAAGCGCGGCCTACAAGGACCAGGAGGCCTGGACGCGCATGTCGATTCTGAACGTGGCGCGCATGGGCAAGTTCTCTTCCGACCGCTCCATCCGCGACTACTGCGCAGACATCTGGAAGACCTGGCCGGTGAAGATCCAGTTGTAGCCGCGCCGCAGGCAGATTGCATCCGTTCTGGAAGATCAACCGCAGTCTTCCCGAAGCAGATATTCAGCAGTTCCGCAAGATCAACCGCGGTCTTCCCGGAGTAGATATTCAGCAGTTCCGCAAGATCAACCGCGGTCTTCCCGGAGGGAAGAGGTGAACATAGCCCTGGGTGGAGCGCAGCGCAACCCGGGGACAGCATCCCCATCATGTACTTCGCGTCC
>CAVZNE010000050.1:0-6627 GCA_963776445.1 Terriglobales bacterium | reverse complement strand
CTGATCAGCGGCAACACGGAGCACATTGTGGAAGCCGTAGCGAGGCAGACGATCGCGCTGGGGTTTATCGAGGGTCCGGCACGAAATCGCGACGTGAAGACTGAGCCGTTTCTTCAAGACGAACTGGTGTTGATCGTATCCATCGCGCACGAGTGGGCCGAGCGCGCCTCCATTTCCTCATCCGATTTGTGCACTGCTCCGCTGCTGATGCGGGAACGCGGATCGGGCACGCGGCATGTGATTGAGATGGAACTGGAGCGGCAAGGCATCAAGCGGAGTTCGTTGCACATCGTCATGGAACTGGATTCATCCGAAGCGATCAAATCCGCGGTGGAAGCCGGGTTTGGCGTGGGGTTTGTCTCGCGCTGGGCGATTGCCAAGGACCTGAGGCTGGATCGCAGTTTCAAGATTGTCGAAGTTGAAGGAATGGACGTGAAGCGCGATTTTCTGGTTGCGTACCCTTCCGGTCCTGAACCCACGGACGTGGCTCTTGAATTCCGCAGGTTTCTCTTTTCTCGCGCAGGCACGCAGAGAGCATCGGCAATCAACCTGCGATAGCAACCTGCAAGGGCTCATAAGACCCGCAAATGGGGCATGAGTACTTCTGCTTGGACATGGATTCCTTTTTCAACAAGACTTGATGTGTGTCCAAAAATGTATTCTTCATCGGATTGATCCTCACCTCCAGTGGGCTGGTGTCACCGCCCGTTGCGCTGGCCATAGGCCTGGTGTATGGATTCTCGTTTCTGCACCCCTTTCACATTGAGGCCAGGAAGCTGTCGAAGCTGCTGTTGCAGGCTTCGGTCGTCGGCCTTGGCTTTGGCATGGACCTGCAGCAGGTTCTGCAGGCGGGCCGCTCCGGATTCATCTATACCGCGGCCAGCATCACCATCGCTTTATTGCTGGGTTGGGGACTGGGAAAGCTGCTGCGCGTAAAGCGAGGGGTTTCCTATCTGATCTCGGTTGGCACGGCCATCTGCGGCGGCAGCGCCATTGCCGCGATTGCGCCGATTACCAATGCCGGCGAAGAAGAGATTGCCGTTTCGCTGGGGACGGTGTTTTTGCTGAACTCGATTGCCCTGCTCGCGTTTCCGGCGATTGGCACAGCGCTGCGCCTGACGCAGACCCAGTTTGGCCTGTGGGCGGCGCTTGCCATTCACGACACAAGCTCCGTGGTGGGCGCATCGGCAAAGTACGGCGTGTTGGCTCTTGCCGTTGGGACAACCGTCAAGCTGGCGCGGGCGCTGTGGATTGTGCCGCTGTCGCTTGGGACGGCAATCGCCCAGAAGAGCAATGCGCGCATTCAATGGCCGTGGTTCATTCTCTTCTTCTGCCTAGCGGCTGTGGCCAACACCTACTTGCCCGTCTTCCAATCGGTCTATCCGGTGCTCAAGCATCTCGGCATGATTGGCCTGACCGTCACGCTGTACCTGATTGGCACCGGGCTTTCCATGAAGACACTGCGCGAAGTGGGCGCAAGGCCGCTTTTACAGGGAATTATCTTGTGGATCATTGTTGCGGCGGGCTCGCTGACGCTGATTCGCGGGGGCTGGATTCATCTCTAGAACAGGGAGCGTCTGTGGACGCTCCCTGTAGGCAGAGTATTTCGTATTACAGCCGCTTCACACGTTCCAGTTCTTCGAGCGTTCCACAGCCTCCTGCCAGCGCACCCTGCGGTTGGCCCGCTCCGCGACATCCATCCTGGGCTCAAAGCGGACATCGTTCTGGCGCTTGGCGCGCAACTCTTCCGGCCCAGCCCAGAAACCAGTGGCCAAACCTGCCAGATAGGCAGCGCCCAATGCCGTCGTTTCCGTGACCTGTGGCCGCACCACCGGAACGCCGAGCAAATCGGCCTGGAACTGCATCAGCAGGTTGTTCACCGCTGCGCCGCCATCCACACGCAGGGCGGCCAGCGGCGTGCCTGTTTCGCTTTGCACGGCCTCTAAAACGTCGGCCACCTGGAAAGCGATGCTCTCAAGAGCAGCCCTGGCAATGTGGCCCGGCTTGGTGCCGCGGCCGAGGCCGATGAGCAAGCCGCTGGCGTGGGGGTCCCAGTGGGGCGCGCCTAGACCCACAAAAGCCGGCACCAGCACCACGCCGCCCGAGTCGGGAACGCTGGCGGCCAGTTCCTCCACTTCGGCCGAAGAGCCGATGAGCTTGAGGTTGTCGCGCAGCCACTGAACAACGGCTCCGCCGATAAACACGCTGCCTTCGAGGGCGTACTCCAGACGCCTTTGGGGACTTGCCGCTACGGTCGTGATGAGCCGGTGTTTTGAGCGCGCAAACTTTGTGCCGATGTTCTGCAATAGAAAGCAGCCCGTGCCGTAGGTATTCTTTGCCTCGCCCGCGTTCCAGCACAACTGGCCGAAAAGGGCGGCCTGCTGGTCGCCGGCAATGCCCGCAATCTCGGTTCCGGCAAGACCCAGCGTGGTGGTCACTTCACCCACTTTCTGGCTGGACCAGACCACTTCCGGCAACATGCTTTCGGGAATCCCGAAGATGCGCAGCAGTTCCGGATCCCATTCGCCCTTGACGATGTTGAACAGCAGCGTCCGCGAGGCGTTGGTCACGTCGGTTACATGGCGCGCCCCGCTGGTCAAGTGCCAGATGAGCCAACTGTCGACCGTGCCAAAAGCCAATTCGCCACGCTCGGCCCGGGCGCGCGCACCCTGGACGTGGTCCAGAATCCAGGCAACCTTGGTGGCGGAAAAATAGGGATCGAGCACCAGGCCGGTGCGGTTGGAGACATCTTCTCCGACGCCGCTCTCTTCCAGGAGGCTGCACTGCGCTGCGGTCCGGCGATCTTGCCAGACGATTGCAGGATGGATCGGTTTGCCGGTATCCCGTTCCCACACGATCACCGTCTCGCGCTGGTTGGTAATGCCGATGGCGGCAACGTCCCGGGGCCGAGCACCGGCCCGGCCAAGCGCTTCCACGGCGCAGGACAGTTGGCTGGTAAGAATTTCCATGGGGTCGTGCTCGACCCATCCCTGCTGCGGGTAGAACTGCTCGAACTCGTGCTGCGCAGTCGCGGCAATCGTGCCCGCCTCGTCAAAAAGAATCGCGCGGGAACTGGTTGTCCCCTGGTCCAGTGCAAGAACGTATGGCATTTGATCGGTCCACCTTCGCCACCCAGTCAATCACGCGAGGCTGGTTCCGGGCAAGGCGGCGCGAGCAGCAGTTGCGGACCAATTTGCGGATCGCCGATTTGGCGGAAGCCGATTGAAGCAGTTTTCTGGGGGGCCAAGGGGAGATGCTAATTAATTGATTTATATGCGTTTGTTGCTGCCATAAAAATGCCGTTGGCCAGGGCCGGAGCCGAAGTTGATTCTGGGTGCTGCCTGCAACCCGAGCAGAGGTCACATTGATACGCTGGGGGCAGTCCGTTCTCCTTGAGCCACCGACTGCGGGTTTTCAACCAGGATTTGGGCATGGCCCGGTGGCAGTTTACCCTCGGAATACATCGACCCTGATTCCTCTGGAGGATCCAGACTATGAGCTTTCTGCCGATATTTCTGAATCTCGTTGACCGCCGCTGCCTGCTGGTGGGCGCTGGAACTGTTGCACTGGACAAGATCGGCAGCCTGCTCCCCACCGGAGTCCTTCTCCGCGTGATCGCCCCCGAGGCGCGACCTGAGGTGCGAAAGTTGGCCGCCGAGGGCAAGCTCACATGGGAGCAGCGCTGCTTTGAACCTGAGGACCTCGACGGCAACTTCCTGGTGATTGCCGCTACCGATGCGCCCGAGGTGAACTCCGCTGTTCACCAAGGCGCGGTGGAGCGCAACATTGCCTGCAACAGCGTGGACGACATTGTGAACTGCGACTTTTTTTTCGGCTCGGTGGTGAGCCGGGGCAAGCTGCAAGTGGCCATCTCCACGGGAGGAGAGAGCCCGGCTCTGGCCCAGCGGCTACGCGCCGAGATCGACGAGCAACTGCCCGAAGACCTTGGCCCGTGGCTGGAGGAACTCGGTCAGCTACGCCGCGAAGTTCTCATCCGGCATCCGCGCGGGGAAGCGCGCAAGCTGCTTTTACGCGAACTTGCAACGCGTGCGGTCTGCGATTTGGAAAGCTGTCCCTCGCGGCAAAAGGCGCTTGCCCCGCTGGAGCAAAGGGTCGCCTTTGACAAGGGCAATCGATTGGAATAGATTGTTGCTGCCTTTCAAATCGCCTGCATTTCGTCCCGGGAGTCCACATGCCCTTTTCCTGTAAGAGTGCCGTCCTCCGCATCGTGATGGTCTTGGCCTGCACTGGAGTCGTATTGCCGTCTGCTTTTGCCCAAGCGCCGGAAACGCCGGCGCCGATGCTGGGTGCGGCCTGGTATCCCGAGCAGTGGCCGGAGTCGCGCTGGAATGCGGATCTGGATTTGATGCAGAAGGCGCACATGCACCTGGTGCGCGTGGCGGAGTTTTCCTGGAGCCGGCTGGAGCCGGAAGAAGGCAAATACGATCTTGACTGGCTGGAGCGCGCGGTGGATGCGGCGGGCAAACACGGCATCCGTGTGGTGCTGGGTACGCCGACCTGCGCTCCGCCCGCATGGCTGACGGAAAAGTATCCTGAGACGCTGCTGACCACGGAAGACGGCAAACACCTGGAGCACAGCACACGCCAGGCGTTCAATTGGTCGAACCCAAAATTCAGAGAGCTGGCACGCGGAATCGATCGCCAACTGGCGATGCGGTTTGGGCACAATCCAAATGTGATTGCGTGGCAAATCGACAATGAGTACCGGAGTCCGTCGTTCGATGCGGGAACGCGGGCGCAGTTTCAGCAGTGGTTGACGGCGCAGTACGGCACTCTGGATGAGCTGAACCGGCGGTGGTCGTCGGAGTATTGGAGCCAGACCTACAGCGCGTGGAATCAGATTCCGCTGCCGGGGGTAGAGGACGTCCCTGGGATGCGCCTGAAGTGGATGCAGTTTGTCAGCGATACATGGCGCGGCTACCAGAAAAACCAGATCGATGTGCTGCGGCAGTATGTGGAGCCGAGGCAGCGGATCACCACCAACACCATGGGCTGGTTTGACGGCTTCGATCACTATGTGGTGAGCCGCGACCTGGATTTTTCGGCATGGGACGATCCTATTGGCGAGCGGCCGTTTGATCCGGTTCGCAACGGCGCGGCGCACGATTTGACGCGAGGTTTCAAGGACAGGAACTTCTGGGTGATCGAGACCACTGCCGGACCCACGGGATGGGCGGCGGTGAATACGATGCTGGAAAAGGGCGAGATGCGGGCCGTGCTGTGGCACGACGTGGGCCATGGCGCAGAGGCCATGAGCTACTGGCAGTGGCGCGATGCACTGAATGGCCAAGAACAGAACCACGGCGCCATTGTGGATGTGAACGGCGAGCCGATGCCGATCTACGCGGAGATGGCGCAAGTTGGGAGCGAGTTCGACAAAGCGGGCGCGGCGCTACAGGGAACCACCGTCCAGTCGGAGATCGCGATTCTGCACTCGTATAACAGCCGGTGGGTTTTGAACTGGCAGAAGATGAATCGCGACTATGACACGATCCGCGCCCTTCTAAGTTACTACCAGCCACTGCACAAACTGGGGCATTCGCTCGATATCGTCGAGCCCAGTGACGACCTGACAAAGTACAAGCTGGTCGTTGCGCCCGGGCTGAACGTACTGACGCAGGAAGAGGCGGATCATTTGATCCGCTATGTGAAGGCGGGCGGCCATCTGGTGCTCGGCCAGCGCTCTGCGATGAAGGACACGGACAACTCCCGCTGGCCGCAACGCCAGCCCGGTCCGCTGGCGGAGTTGCTGGGCGGCGCCGTCGCGCAGTTCTATGCAATCAAGTCCCCGATTCCGGTAACCGGGACGTGGGGTGCAGGAACAGCCGAAGGCTATGTTGAGCAATTGACCGCGATTGCGCCGGACGTGAAAGTGCTGATGCGCTACGGCAAGAGCGACGGGTGGCTGGATGGGCAGCCTGCCGCAATCACGCGCCGCGTGGGCCGCGGGAGCATTACTTACATTGGCGTCGCGCTGGATGACGCCGCGCTGCGTGAAGCCGCGGAGTGGATGCTGAAGGAGAGCGCAATTGAACCGGAGCTGCCTGCTGTTCCCGAGGGCGTTGAGGTGTACCGGCGCGCAGGTGCGGGCAAGAATGTTTTCATCTTCGAGAATTTTTCCGGGCACGTGGAGACGATCCATCTGCCTCATGCGATGAACAATGTGCTGGATGGCGGCAGAGCGCAGAACGTTACGCTGGAACAGTATGGCGTGGCGGTGATGGAAGTGCAGACGAGTGGCAATTTCGGTCCGCAATAGGCACGGCACTCCGCTTCCGCAAGAGTCTTGATTGAGTTGAGAGGAGAGTTCAGAATGCAAACGCGAAGAGATTTCCTTGGAAGTGCGGCAGCCGGGCTGGCCGTGATGGGCCTGAATCCGATTGCCTTTGCCGAAAAGTTGAATCGGCCAGTCGGGGTGCAGCTTTACACGGTGCGGAGCCTGGTAGACAAAGACCTGCCCGGGACGCTGAGTGCGATCCGCAAAATCGGTTATCGCTATGTGGAAACCTTTGTGGCGCAGTACAAGATGAGCGCCAAGGATTTGCGCAAGGCAATTGAGGAGGCCGGCCTGACGGTGCCCAGCACTCATTTTGGCTACAACGACTT
>CAVZNE010000049.1:0-3168 GCA_963776445.1 Terriglobales bacterium | reverse complement strand
CACCAGCCCCACCAGCAGCAATATCCAGGTCATTCCAGCCTCCATCCGGGCGCGCATTGCCGTGCTTTCCAAGCGTAAATCATGGGCCGCGCGTGTAGTTGCAGCAATCATGAGTTGCCCGCCGACAAGCCAAATTCATCGTACGTTTGCAATATCTTTGCCTGGCTGCATTACTCTGTTAATGGTTCCTTACGGCCATCTTGTTTGAAATCCAACGGCCGCAGGGCGAGGGCTGACAGGTTGAGCCAGACAGTTTTTGTACTGGAAGACGACACGGACATTGCGCGGCTGGTGCAGCATCATTTGGAAGCTGCAGGTTTTCCGGCCCGCCTGTTTCACACCCCCACCAACCTGATTCCCGATGCCGAGCGCCAGGCGCCCGCCCTGTTCCTGCTGGACATCATGGTCCCCGGCGGAGATGGGCTGGATGTTTGCCGCAGGCTGCGCGCTCACCCGGCGCTCTCCTCCGTGCCCATCATTTTCCTGACTGCCCGCGCAGGTGAAAATGACCGCGTGCTGGGCCTGGAGCTGGGCGCGGACGACTACATCACCAAGCCCTTTGCCACCCGCGAACTGGTGGCCCGCGTCAAGGCCGTGCTGCGCCGCTTTGAGCGGCCCACCGCGCCTTCCGTCATCAGCTTTGAGGAAGTTGTCATCGACGCCAGCGCCATGCAGTTGACGGTGCGCGGCACGCTGACCACCACCACCGCCACCGAGTTTCGACTGCTGGACTATCTGGCGCGCCATCCCAGCCGGGTCTTCAGCCGCGACCACCTGCTGGATGCCGTGTGGGGCGATGCGCGCTTTGTCACCCCGCGTTCGGTCGACGTGTATGTGCGCCGCATCCGCGAAAAGATCGAGGTCGATCCGGAAAACCCGCGCTATCTCAAAACCGTGCGCGGCGCAGGGTATCGCTTCGAGCTTCCCAAGATCGAACCATAGCACCAAGAAAGATGCCGGCCTCTCGCCTGGCCGCGCGCCGGAATGTGCCGGATGGAGCGGCGTCGATTGACCCCAAAAGTATTCACCAAGCTGCTCGCTCTTCTCGTTCTGCTGCTGGTCTTCCACACGGTGATGACGAATTTCGTCTTCAGCCGTGTGGTGGTTCACCCGGCGGACGGATCGCTGCATCTGCTCGACAGCCAGACACTCTGGTCGTTCCTCATCGCCCTGCTTATAGCCGTGCCCCTGGCCGCCTGGTTTGCCGGCCTCATCTCGGCGCGCTTCCGGCGGGTGGTCGCTTTTGCACGGAAGATTGCCGACGGCGATTTGAGCGCCCGGCTGCAGCAGTCCAGCGGCGATGAAGTTTCCACCATGGAAGCCGCCCTGAACGAGACTGCCGAGCGCCTGGGCCGGAGCTTTGCCGAAATCGAGAGCCGCCGACAGGAACTGGCCGCCATGCTGGACTCCATGCAGGAAGCCGTGGTTGCCATTAGCGCCGAAGGGCTTGTTCTGTGGTCCAATGCCGTCATGCGGCGCATTGCCGGCACCCCGATCCATCCCGGCCGTCCGCTGGTTCACTCGGTGCGCGATCCCGATGTCCTGGCTTGTGTGCGATCTGCCCTTGAGACGCGCGAAGTGCGCTTTGGCCGGGCCAGTACGCTGGCGCCGGGCCGCATCTTCGAGATCAACGCCACCCCCTTGACCAGCGGCGGCGCTCTGGTCGTGCTCCACGACGTCACCCGCATCGAGGCCGCGGAAAAGTCCCGCCGCGACTTTATCGCCAATGTGAGCCATGAACTGCGCACTCCGCTCACCTCCATCCAGGGCTATGTGGAGACCCTGATCGACGACCCGATTCCCGACTCCGACATCAACCGCGAGTTTCTCGGCATCATCCTCAAAAACGCTACCCGCATGAACCGGCTCACCGAGGACCTGCTGGCCCTGGCCAGCGTGGAAAGCCCGGACTACAGGCTGGCCTTGCGGCCCATGTGCGCCAAGGCGCTGGTCGAGGACGCGATCGACGCGCTGGGCGGCCTGGTGATGGATTCCGGCGTGGAGCTGGAGTCGGCAGGAGCTCCGGATGTTCAGGTGATGGCCGATCCCGACGCCATGAACCAGGTTTTCGGCAACCTGATTGAGAACGCCCTGAAGTATGGCAAGGGCGGAACCAGGATTTGCGTCGGCGCGCAGCGATTGGAGCATGAGGTCGAGTTCTGCGTGCAGGACTTTGGCCCCGGCATCGCCTCCGAGCACCTGGGCCGCATCTTCGAGCGTTTTTACCGCATCGACAAGGCCCGTTCGCGGGAGTCGGGCGGCACCGGACTGGGCCTGGCCATCGTCAAGCACATCATTCTGGCCCACGGCGGTCGCATCTGGGCGGAAAGCGAGCTGGGCGCGGGCGCGCAGTTCCGCTTCACTTTGCCGCTGGCGCAGGGCGGGCAGGGAACTGTCGAGCCGGCCACTCAACCCGGCACTTTGTAAAGCCAATGACACATTCTATTCAAACGCCCGTAACATTCGCCGTAGACAATCGGTTGTGGCAGTAAAACTGCCAGGGAGCGATTTGTGAAGAAGACGTTGGTTGCCGTTGTGATGTTGATTTTGGCCTTGAGCACTGCCCAGGCCCAGAAGCTGACGGGTGCGGGAGCAACTTTCCCCTATCCCATCTACTCCAAATGGTTCAGTGAGTACAGCGCCGCGCATCCTGGCGTCCAGATCAACTATCAGTCCATCGGCTCCGGCGGCGGCATCCGCCAGGTAACCGCAGGTCTCGTGGACTTTGGCGCCACCGACGGTCCCGCCACCGACGAGCAGTTGGCCGGCTCCAAGACCAAGCTCATCCACATTCCCACTGTCATGGGCGCGGTTGTGCCCATCTTCAACGTCCCCGGCGTAAACGATGTCAAGTTCAGCTCCGAAGTGCTGGCCGACATCTTCCTGGGCAAGATCAACACCTGGAACGATCCGCGCCTCGTCAAGGACAATCCGGGCGTCAAACTGCCCAACCAGAAGATCATCGTGGTCCACCGCTCCGACGGCAGCGGCACCAGCTACATCTTCACCGACTACCTGAGCAAGGTGAGCAAGGACTGGGCCAACGGCCCCGGCAAGGGCACCTCGCCCAGTTGGCCGGTCGGCGTGGGCGGCAAGGGCAATGAGGGCGTGGCCGGCCTGGTCCGCCAGCTTCCCGGAGCCCTGGGCTACGTGGAACTGATGCAATTA
>CAVZNE010000048.1:0-8882 GCA_963776445.1 Terriglobales bacterium | reverse complement strand
AGCAGTTCGCCGAGCTGCGCAGCTTCTACTCCGAAGGCGAGATTGTGGAATTGCTCTGCGCCATCGGCCTGTTCAACTACTTCAACCGCTTCAACAACGCCCTCAAGATGGAGCCAACCAAACCCGGCGAGGGCGGATGCGCGGCCTGAAACTGCGTTGCGGTGATATCGATGCACATCGAATTCAGAGCACTTCTCCTGAGGGTATAGAGAAGAAGCATTTCCTCAGGGGCTAAATCCCCGCCGATTTTGCGGTCTTTGCGGCACGGCTGAAGCCGCGCCCTTTCAAAGCCACTCCACACCAACTGCGAATTTGCACTAGCTACCGAAGAAGGAGTTCCACTTCCGCATGAAATTGAAGCTGCCCGCGGGCCCATTCCAAGCCTATCTGTTCGACTGCGACGGTACCATCGTCGATTCAATGCCCCTGCACTACGTTGCCTGGAAGGAGACGCTGGAGGAATGGAATTGCGTCTATGAAGAAAAGCTCTTCTACGCCTGGGGCGGAAGGCCGGTCACCGAGATCATCTCCCGGTTGAACGAGATGCAGGGCCTGAAGATGCCCATTGAAGCCGTCGCCCGCCGCAAGGAGATCCATTACCTCAATCAGCTTGCGCATCTCAAGGTGATCCCGGAAGTGGTTGAGCAGATCGAGGCCCAGCACGGCCGGATTCCGCTGGCCGTGGTTTCGGGGAGCAGGCGCGAATCGGTGGTGAACTCGCTGACTTCGGTGCATCTGCTGGACAAATTCGACACGATGGTCTGCGCCGAGGACTACAAGAACGGCAAGCCGGCACCGGATGCCTTCCTGCTGGCAGCTGAGCGGCTCGGGGTTGCGCCGAAAGATTGCCTGGTGTTTGAAGACACTGATCTGGGCATTCAGGCGGCTACCGCAGCGGGCATGGCTTCCGTGCGGGTTCCCTCGCCGATGGATAGAGCCTTGGCCGTCTAGCGGAACCGGAGCGCGCCGCAGGACGTACTCTTTCTGAGAAGCGTGCGAAAGGGGACGGGAGAGCCATGGCTTCAATCGAGCGAGAAGCGTGCGCGGCACACAGCGATGCGCAGCCCCGGACCGAGATGGCGGTATTGCTTTTGATCGCAGCCGCCGTCACTCTGGTTCATCTGCTTACCAACGGGCGCTACGGCTTTCACCGCGACGAACTCCAGTTTCTGAGCGATGCACGGCATCTGGACTGGGGTTTCGTTGCTTATCCGCCCTTGACGCCTTTCCTGGAGCACATAGGCCTTGGCCTTTTCGGGCTATCGCTGGTGGGGTTGCGCCTGTTCTCGGTTTTGGCGCAGGCAACAGTAATCGTCGTGACCGGCCTGATGGCGCGTGAACTGGGCGGCAACAGGCTGGCCCAGGCCACGGCGGCTCTTGCGGTCGCGCTGTCGCCGCTGCCGCTGTTTCAGGGCACGGAGTTCCAGTACTCTTCGTTCGACTACCTGTGGTGGGTGCTGATTGCCTACTTCACCATCCGCCTGCTCACGACGGAGAACCCGCGCTGGTGGTTGGCCATCGGCGCCGTGGTTGGCCTGGGACTGCTCACCAAGTACTCGATCGTGTTTTTCATCGCGGGAATTCTGGGCGGGGTGGTGCTGTCGCGAGCGCGCCGGTATCTTGCGAGCGGCTGGTTCTGGAGCGGCATTGCCCTGGCGCTCGTGATTTTCCTGCCCAACTTTCTCTGGCAGGCGCAGCACGGCTTCATCTCCTACCACTTTCTGCAGCACATTCATGTACGTGACGTGGGCGAAGGACGCGCCGAAGGGTTCTTGCGCGACCAGTTCCTGATCTGCGCGAACCTGTGCGCCGCCCCGCTGTGGATCGCCGGCCTGGTGGCCTTGCTGCGTGACCGCCGTTACCGGATGCTGGCATGGATGTACCTGATTCCGCTGGCGTTGTTCATGGCCGCCAAAGGAAGGGGCTATTACATGGCCGCCGCCTACCCCATGCTGCTGGCGATGGGCGCAGTGGCGGGCGCGCGCTGGACTGCTACCCTGCCCAGGCTGGGCCGCTGGACTCTGCAAGCGGTGTTCTTCACCGGTCTGGCGGTCTGCGGAGCCTTCGCTTGCGCTGTGGTTCTGCCGCTACAGTCCAGCGGGCCGCTGCGGGATTTCGCGCTCAAGAACAACGGCGATCTGCGCGAGGAGATTGGCTGGGACGAACTGGTCAAAACGGTTGCGGGCATTCGCGATTCCCTGCCCCCGGAGCAGCAGGCCAGCGTGGGCGTGCTGGTGGGCAACTACGGCGAGCAGGGCGCAATCGAACTGCTGGGCCCGGCCTACAACCTGCCGCCGCCCATCAGCCTGACCAACTCGGCCTGGCTGCGCGGCTATCCGGCCCAGCCGCCAAGGACGCTGATTGTGGTGGGTGTGAGCGGCGAGTGGGTGGAAAAGATCTTCGCCGGATGCCGGCTGGCCGGGCACAACGGCAATGCCGAGGGCGTAAAAAACGAGGAGAGCCAGTTCCACCCCGATATTTTTGTGTGCGCCGGTCCGCGCCTGCCCTGGCCGGAGTTCTGGAAGAAGTATCAGTCCTTCGGGTGAGATAGTCCGCACCGGTCAGTACAGCAGAACCGCTACGCGATAGGTGGTGAATGCGCCTTCCACACCCTGCGGCGGACAACTGCCCACGGCGGCTTTGCGATAGATTCCCTTCCCCAGTTGATTGGCCAACTGCTGCGGCAGTTGGGTCAGATCGGGATTCTGCCAGCGCATGAGAAAGCCGGGCTCGCTCAGAGCTTTGGAGCCGTTGGCGCAATAGGCGCGCGCATCCGCTGGATCTTTGAGGATCGCGACGCCACGGGGACGCAACAAGGCTGCAATGGAGGCCTCGACCTGGTCCGGAGTCAGCACCTGCACGGCGCGGGCATAGTCAGCCACCGCATAGATGACTCCGTTAGCGGCCACTACGGCGATGCCCACGCGGTCCACCTGGGGATTGAGCAGGTTGGAGCGATGGCCGGGAGAGTCCATCCAGCCCTGGTGAATGGTGGCCGGATAGGAGCCGACAGCTATGTTCTCTTCGATCAGACTGAAGTGCGCTCCGGCCTGCCCCGCGCGCGACGTCAGGTCCGGTTCACCGCCGTAACGATGGGAGATGGGTCCCTCGGCTGCCATGCGGCGGCAGTGCTGCAGAGCGGCGGCGGCCAGCGCTTGGTCCCAGTGGAGCGACCCAACGCCTTGAGCGGCGCGGGACTGATTGGCCAGCGCAAACAACTGCTCCTGGGCCGCCTGTTGCCTATCGTTCTGATAGCTCTGCGCGACTGCCGATTGCCCCAACATCACTGGCCCAAACGCCGCCAGGCACAAAATCAACCCTTGCCATGAGATGCGCATACCTGATTAGACCCCTCCTGGCGGAGAGTGTCGCGGTATTCTGACAATGCCGATGTCTTTTCCTGTTTCAAGCACGTTGCGACCCGCCGGGAACCGCATCCGCCGCCAGCCGCTGGCCGCCGCCGGAGTGCTTCTGCTGGCCTGCTTTGTCGTGGGCGGACTGGCTGCGCCCTGGCTCGCGCCGCACAATCCGGCGGCCATCGACCTGTTGCACCGGCTGGAGGGCCCCTCGGCCGCGCACTGGGCCGGAACGGACGAGCTGGGCCGCGACATGCTCTCTCGCCTGCTGTGGGGAGCGCGGCTGTCGCTGGCCGTCTCGGTCAGCGTGGTTACGGTTTCTCTGGCGCTGGGGCTGGCCATTGGCGGCGCTGGCCGGCTACCGGGGCGGCTGGATCGATACCGCGCTGACCACCTTTGCCATGAACACGTTTCTGGCGCTGCCCGGCATTCTGCTGGCCATCGCCTTTGCCGCCTTCCTGGGGCCGGGATTCGCCAACCTGGTGCTGGCGCTGGCCATTGGCGGCTGGGCCGGCTATGCGCGGCTGGTGAGGGCGCAGGTGATGTCGGTGCGCGACCGCGAGTATGTGGACGCGGCGCGGGCGCTGGGAGCGAGCGGGTTGCGCATCTTCTTCCGCCATATTCTCCCAAACATCGTTCAGCCCATCCTGGTGCAAGCCGCTATCGGCATGGCTGGAGTAATTCTGGCCGAGGCTACGCTGTCGTTTCTGGGGCTGGGAATTCCCGCGCCTGCGCCCAGTTGGGGCTCCATGCTGAACGACGCGCGGCTGCATCTGTTCGATTCGCCACACCTTGTGCTCTTTCCGGCGCTGGCGGTGGCCGGAGCAGTGCTGGGCTTCAACTTCCTGGGCGATGCGTTAAGGGACCAACTGGACCCGCGTACGCGGCTGGAATTGGGGCTTTAGGTGAAGATCGGCATAGTGAGCGATACACACGGTTTGCTGCGGCCCGAGGTGGCTCCGGCGCTGGCTGGAGTGGAGCGGATTCTGCACCTGGGCGATGTGGGCAAAGCATCGATTCTGGATGAGTTGGCGAAGATTGCTCCGGTCACCGCGGTGCGCGGCAACGTCGACCGCGAGGGCCGGTGCGGCGAACTGCCGGAGAACGACGTGGTGCTGATCGCAGACCGCTACGTCTATATGCTGCACGATTTAAATACGTTGCACCTGGACCCGGCGGCGGGCAAGTTTGCCGCTGTGCTGTTTGGGCACTCGCACATCCCCAACTTCTACCGGCGCAAGGGCGTGCTCTACTTCAATCCCGGATCGTGTGGGCCGCGGCGGTTCGATTTGCCGGTGTCGGTGGGGCTGCTGACGGTGCGCGACGACGGGGAGTTTGAGGCGGAGATTGTGAAGCTCAGCCCGGCTTAGGCTCATGCAGGTTCCGGATAGGCGGGCACACGCCCAGCGCCAAAATAGGTCTGTCATCCCGAACGCAGTGAGGGATCTGCGGTTGTTCTTCGCGTCAAAGCCAATGCAGCCAGGAGCCGATTATGATGCCACTGATGCACGAGTACAGCTATTTCACATACATCATGGCGAGCCGCAGCCACACGCTCTACATCGGCGTTACAAGCGACCTTCACAAGCGTGTGTTTCAACATAAATGGAAGGAGCACGAAGGCTTTACGGCAAAGTACAACTGCGATCGGCTCGTGTGGTTTGAAGGTTACCAGGAGATTGCGAGTGCCATCACCCGCGAGAAGGAACTGAAGGGTTGGAGACGAGCGAAGAAGATCGCGTTGATTGAGGCGATGAACCCGGTCTGGGCGGACCTGAGCCGCGATTGGTACGAATACGAGCCAGCGGATTATCGCCGTGCATTGGATCGAATGGATTCATAAGAAGCAACCGCAGATCCTTCACTGCGTTCAGGATGACAGCGTGGTGGGTAGAGGAGGACGGCGCCGGACGGACATTGTGGTCGCATCGTTGGCAACTCTTCCCCGACCATGAGCCAGATCACCGGAACAAGCGAAGACCCGCCAAAGGTCAGAGTTGGCGGTGATACGACCGGAACTTTCTTAGAAGGAGACCCTCCGAGGCCTCTTCGCAGCTCACTGAGTTTGCAGCGGTACAGTGGCTACAACCGCCGCGAACGGTTATGTCTCCAGTAGCGCAAGTCTTGGATCGCATTTCCCACAAGCCAGCCTGCCGTTCCCCAGAGCAGGAATGACCCGCCGAACACGAACAATGACTTGAGAATCTCCTGTGTTAGGTCCAATGGAGATGGAGAGAAGCTGGTGATGGAAGTGGGCAGAAGGAGGAAGGTAACCCACAGCGGCGCGTGAACCACATAGGCCGAGATAGCGCCAAGCGATACTGCAGCCGTACCCGAGGCGATAAACCAGAGCCTAGGTGGCATCCTTATAGGTTCCGTAGATACACCGAGGGTTGGATCCATGGCGCACTCGCATGGTGACACTTAAGGGGAGTGTAGCGCATTTCTCCGTTCGCCGCTCGAAGAGCGGCCAGAGTCCTCCGCGCTTCCATTTCACCGTGAACTCATTCTTCGTTCCCGAGTGGTCGCCGATGCTGAAGTTTCGCCAGACCTGGGTACCGTAGGCCAGCCAGCGGCCCAAACTTCCCCATAGGCGGTGATCCAATCGAGGCGCTATTGCTCTTTCCGCTTGTTGCCAGAGAATGACGCTCCGAGACTGACGAAGAACTCTGCAATCGCTTCGAGAATGGCGTTCAGGATGACATTGCGGTGGGTAGAGGGTGGTGGCGCCGGACGTGCATTCTGGTCGGATCGTCGCCAAACCCGGAAGTTACGCCCGCCATTTGATCCAGTTAGCCGCGCATTCTTGGATTGACCCAGCGGTAGACTACGTCGGTCAGCAGGTTGACCAGGACGTAGGTCAGGCCGATGGATAGCAGGCATCCTTGTACTAACGCGTAGTCGCGATTGGAGATGGCGCTGACCACCAGGCGGCCCAGGCCGGGCCAACTGAAGATGGTTTCCGTGACGATGGCTCCAGCCAGCAGTGCGCCGAACTGCAAGCCGACCACGGTGACGATGGGAACCAGGGCGTTGGGCAGGGCGTGGCGGCAGACGACGGCGGTTTCGGTGAGGCCCTTCGCGCGGGCGGTGCGGATGTAGTCCTGGCCCAGTTCTTCAAGCATGGCCGTGCGCACCATGCGGGTGAGGATGGCGGCCAAAGAAGCGCCCATGGCAATTGAGGGAAGAACCAGATAACGCCAATCGATGGAGTGACTTCCGCCGCTGCTTGCGCCGGAGACCGGGAGCCATCCCAGGCTGATGGAGAAGACCAGAATCAGTACCGGGCCGAGCGCCAGGCCGGGCACCGAGAGGCCGAAGAGGCTGACCAGGGACAAGAGCTGGTCGAGCCAGCGGCCCCGGCGCAGAGCGGCCAGGATGCCGGCGGGCAGGGCAAGGAGCAGGCCTAATCCCAGTGCTGTGAGCGTCAAAGCCATGGTGTAGGGGTAGCGGGCGGCGATTAAATGAGCGACGGTATCGTGCAGGCGGATGGAGCTGCCCAGGTCGCCGTGCAGGACGCCGTTCCAGTAGTGCAGATACTGCTGATGCAGGGGCAGGTCGAGGAAGTACTGGTGGCGCAACGTTGTTGTATCGGCTGGGGTTGCGCCCTCGCCAAGCATCTGGAGGATGGGGTCGCCGGGGACCAGATGGATGAGCAGAAAGACCAGCGAAACCACCAGCCAGACGACGGGCAGGGTGAGGGCGAGGCGGGTGAGGATCTGCTTCATGGCTTGCTACCACGATAAACCACCTGCGGTGGGGCCAGCCTTACCCTCGTGGAGTTCAGACTTGGTTGCTTTCCCACTCATGCCGCAAAAAACGCGGCATGGATGGGGCACCCAGTGTGTGCAGATATAAGCAAACGGCGAGAGGCCTTTCTGCTTTCCCAGGTCCCAAAAACGGGACCTGGGGCACCCAGGGTGTGCCGATATGAGCAAACAACATGGTGGGCTTTGTGCTTTCCCCGGTCTCAAAAGCGAGACCGGGGGCACCCATTTTTTGTCGTGAGATGGGGGGCAAGGCTGCGGAGTTGGCCTCTAGCGGTAGACCTCGGGGATGAAGTTCTGCTCGTGGATGGGCGGGCGGACGTAGTTCGACTTTTTGAGCGGGGGCAGGGGCAGCGGCTCGGGAGTGAGGTCGCTGTAGGGGATCATGGAGAGCAGGTGGCGGATGACGTTGAGGCGGGCGGCCTTCTTGTCTTCCGCATTCACCACCGACCAAGGGGCCTGCTTGGTATCGGTAATGGCGAACATCTCATCCTTGGCGCGGGAGTAGTCGGCCCAGTGCTTGCGCGATTCGAGATCCATGGGGCTGAGCTTCCAGCGCTTGGTGGTGTTGGTCATGCGCTCCTGGAAGCGGCGTTCCTGCTCCTCGTCGCTCACCGAGAACCAGTACTTGATCAGCAGGATGCCGGAGCGGATGAGCATGCGCTCGAATTCGGGGCAGCTCTGCATGAACTCCTGATACTGCTGCTCGGTGCAGAAGCCCATGACGCGCTCGACGCCGGCGCGGTTGTACCAACTGCGGTCGAAGAGCACCATCTCTCCGGCGGCGGGCAGATGGGGGACGTAGCGCTGGAAGTACCATTGGGTCTTTTCGCGCTCGGTGGGGGTTCCCAGGGCGACGACGCGGCAGATGCGAGGGTTGAGGGTTTCGGTGATGCGCTTGATTGCGCCGCCCTTGCCGGCGGCATCGCGGCCCTCAAAGAGCACGACGACGCGCAGGCCTTCGTGGCGAATCCACTCCTGCAGTTTGGCCAGTTCGATCTGGAGGCGGCGCAGTTCGGGCACGTATTTGCAGTCCTGGCCGAGGCGCAGAGCTGGAACGGTGGTGGAGGCCGGTGGCTTCTGATCGTGATTCATGACTTTCTTGGCGGCTTTCTTGCCGTCGCGGCTTTCCTTCTTCTGCTTCTTTGCCATTTCGCTTCCTCCGACCCGGTGAGCAGGGTTGTTGCAGGCGCACGGCCGGGATTGAGAAGGCTCCGACGCCGGCCCGCAGACCGCCGATCATTCTATCGGCAGGAATTGGTGTGGCGCTACATTAAATGCAGCGAGTCAACCCCGCTGCGCGGGATAGGACTTAGCCGAGGTCGGTGTGCAGCTTGTCCATCGCCGCCTTCAGCCCGTCGCCGGTCTGGGCCGTGAACTGGGTGATGCGGATGTAGCCGATGTCGTCGCCCTCGACCTTGGCGCGCACCGACTGGACCTTGATCACGTCGCGGACGATCTTGAATTCCTTCACCTCTTTTGAGGCGCCGCGCATGATCTTGAGCTTTCACTGGCGAATTGACCGGGCCGCGCATCTTGTCGACCGCCTGGTCGATGTCATGCCCTGGGTCCATTCGTCGTTGATTGCCGTGATGATGTCGCCCGACATCACGCCTGCCTTGGAGGCCGGCGTGTCGTCGATTGGGCTGACGACCTTGATCAGGCCGTCCTCCTGCGTCACTTCGATGCCGAGGCCGCCGAACTCGCCGTTGGTTTGCACCTGCATGTCGCGATAGGCCTTCGCGTCCATGTAGCTCGA
>CAVZNE010000047.1:0-5891 GCA_963776445.1 Terriglobales bacterium | reverse complement strand
CTCGGGCAGGGCATCGGCGGTCAGGGAAAAGCCCACCGCGAAGGCGTGGCCGCCAAAGCGGGTAAACAGGTCGGCGCAGCTTTCAATGGCGTTGAGCAGATGGAAGCCGTCCACGGAGCGGCCGGAGCCGCTGGCCACGCCGTCTTCCACGCTGATGACGATGGCCGGTTTGGCGGTGCGGTCGACCACGCGCGAGGCCAGAATGCCGATCACGCCGCGGTGCCAGCCGTCGCCATCGACCACCAGCAGGCGGTCGGCGGCCAGCTCCGGATCAGTGGCGAGACGGGCCTCGATGGCGCTGAGCGCTTCGGCTTCGGTCGCGCGGCGCTCCTGGTTGAGCCGTTCCAGCTTGGCGGCCAATGCGGCGGCGCGGGCCGCATCGCGCGTGGTGAACAGCTCGATCACTTCGGACGCGATGTCCATGCGCCCGGCGGCGTTGATGCGCGGCGCGATACGAAAGCCGATATCGAAGCCGGTGATCGGTTTGGCGGCGGGATCGAGAGCAGCCACGTTGAAGAGGGCGCGCAAGCCCGCGCCGACGGGCTGGCGCAGTTCCTTCAGTCCCAGGGCGGCGATGACGCGGTTTTCGCCCTTCAGCGGAACGGCGTCGGCGATCGTCGCGATGGCGGCCATTTTGAGAAAACTGGGCAGGGTCTTGGCGCGAGTGCGGGCCGGGTCGCGCCGCTCCAGCACGGCCTGGGCCAGCTTGAGGGCAATGGCCGCGCCGCACAGGGATTTTTCAGGATAGTTGCAGCCCGGCTGGTTGGGATTGAGCACCGCCAGCGCGATGGGCATGGCGTCGCCCGCCGCGAGCAGATGGTGGTCGGTGATGATCAGGTCCAAACCCAAATCGCGGGCGGTTTCCGCCTCGGCAAAGGCGCGCATGCCGGTGTCTACCGTGATGACCAGGCGAGCGCCCTCGGCATGGGCTGCTTCCAACACGCTGGATTGCAGGCCGTAGCCTTCCAGCAGCCGGTGGGGCACATGGAAGCGCGCCACGCCGCCCAGCATCTCGATGGCAGTCTTGAGCAGAACCACGGCGGTAGTGCCGTCCACGTCGTAGTCGCCGTAAAGCAGCACCGGCTCACGGCGCGCTATGGCCGCCTCCAGCCGCTCAACGGCCGCGGTCATGCCCAGCATTAAAAAGGGATCGTGGAGATGGGAAGTTTCGGGATTCAGAAAAATGAAAGAGTCTTCAGCCTTGGTGATGCCGCGGGCCACCAGCAGTTCGGCCAGCACCAGGGGCAGACGGGCCTCTTTGGCCAGGGCAGCGGCCTCCACGGGATGCGGCTCGGCCAGAATCCAGCGCTGGCGCAGAAGGCTGCGCGGTGAAGCCGGAGGCAGTCCTGCCGCGAGGGACGGGACTGCCGGGCCGGAAGGAGCCGCTGAGCTAGTTGCGCTCACCCGGCTTACTCGTCCTCATCGTGTTCGTGTTGGGCGTCGTCGATGACGATGTCCTGGAAGCTCTCGATGTCTTCGAGTAGTGTCTGATAGCGCTCGTACCATTCGGTGGTGGTTTCATGGATGAAGACCAGTCCCTGGTAAACGAAGCCCAGCTGGATGTAACCCAGCATGCCGGCATACTTGCGCAGCCATTGGGCCTCAACCAGTTCGGTAGACTCTTCGTCGGGAAAGTTCATCTCCCCGGCTTCATCCACCAGTTCTTCCAGTTCTTCGCGCTCCAGCGACATTTCGCTGAAGGTGACAAAGGGAGCGCCGACGTGCTTGGCCATCTCCACAAAGTCTTTCCATGCGTCAGGGTTACCCTGTCCCTCCCACACAATGGAGGGAATGTCCTCGGTGACGTATCCGGGGACGCGGTGCAGGCCGTGACCTTCAATGAAGGCCACCATGTCGTCTTTCAGCGAGAGAAGGTTATCCGTGCTCATAGTCAAGTATCCATTTTCGCAGATGGAGCCGGGGCGGCGGGTGCGGAATTTGGAAACTTCGCGATGCGGGGCCCTGGGGCTTTACTCTGCATACAGGGGGATCGCCGCTTGCCCGCATTTGAACACCACGTTTTTGTCTGCCACAATACCCGTCCCGAGGGAGCGCCTCGGACCTCCTGCACATCCAACGGACACAGCGATTTATTCGTCCAACTGCAGCAGCTTGCCAAGGCCGCAGGCTTGGGCGACAAGGTGCGCATTAACAAGGCCGGCTGCCTGAACCAGTGCGAGCACGGGCCCATGGTGGTGGTCTATCCCGAGGCGGTCTGGTACGGCAACGTGCACCCCGCCGACGCCGCGGCCATCGTCCAGGAGCACCTGGTGGGCGGCCGGCCGGTGGAACGGCTGCGCGTGGCCGACGAGTGCCTGAACACCAAAAACTGCCCGCACCGGAGCTGAAAACTGATTG
Source organism: Terriglobales bacterium (assembly GCA_963776445.1). GTDB lineage: Bacteria > Acidobacteriota > Terriglobia > Terriglobales > Acidobacteriaceae > Telmatobacter. The sequence goes on along the minus strand of CAVZNE010000047.1, from coordinate 3,533 downwards.
ATAAAAATCGAGCAGTTCCATTCCGGAACAAGTATGGTTTCGATCGAGGATTTGCGGTTTACAGTTTCAGCCCTAAAATGGGGTTATTCGGCGTATCATGCCATGTTGAAAACAACAGGAGATTCATTGCCCATGAAAGCCAGATATCCCGGTGTTGTCCTTTTGCCCGCATTGCTCCTTTTTGTTGGCGGCCTCGTTCCCGTGTCCGCAGCGCAACCAACCGTGCTGGGGCCTGAATACACCTTGACCAAGGTCGTTGCTCCCCCCTTGCAGAGGGATGAAAAGCATTGCGACTACTTCCTGTGGACCAAACTGGGCGGGGAAGCCCAACGCGTCAGCTTCAACTACGTGCTTCCAAACAAAAAAGCGGACAGCGATACGCCGCGGATTGAGAACGTCACCGTGGTCATCAATCCGGAGAAAAGCGTTCCAACGGCCAGGATGGTCGGAACAGATGACAACAACCGGACATTGTGGCGGGTGGAAATGTCGAAGGATGTCTACGACGCCAATCAACCGTGCCTGCACGGCATCACTGTCTCGCCAGCAGCCGGCAAGTAATCGACCTTCCCACGCCGGTCGCAGATCGGCGTGGGAAGGCCCTCCTCAATTCGGCTGCTTTGGCCGGCCGATCGACCTTGCCCGTAAAATGTGGGGCAAGTCCGCGGCGGAATCAGGCTGAACCCCACGCGCTCGGCGGGCCGGTGTACATAAGCCGCCCCGATAGAGTATTCTGAGCCTTAGCCCATGATCTTTTCCCGCGATTACATAGGGTACTTAGCCCGCCGTACGGTCAAGCATCTCATCGACGCCAAGATGATCACCACCCGCGACGTCAAGGTGGTCGAAGCGCGCGTCACTGAAGGCCTGATCGAGGAACTTTCCCTCGAAGACCGCATCAACGAGGAGGTCCGCGTGATTCTCGACGCGTACTCCGAGGAGATGCGCAAATCCGGCGCGCAATATGCCGAGATGTTCAAGAAGGTCAAGACCGAACTGGCGAAGAAATACAAGGCGGTGCTATGAGGATCAGCCCCGACAAGCTCAACAAGCTGGCCCACACCGTGGCCGACACCCTGGCCGAGATCGACGAGGTAGGGTTTCTGGAGGATCGCAACACCATTCGCCAGGAGGCGCGCAAGGCGCTCACAACCCTGCTCACTCAAGAAGCCGGAATCGACACCGCCGCGCGGCTCAAGATCGCCAACCAGCGCAAGATCATCCAGGAAGGCTCGCAGGAGTGGGAAATCCTGTACCGCAAGTACTATAACGACGAAGTGCGCAAGCTGGGCATTTGATTTGGCGTTCGCCGGCCATCTGCTTTTTGGCGTCAAACAGCATTTTTTGTTAAAGTAGGTGAGTGGCCTTCAACGGTCGCCCCCACAAGTGTGGCGCTATCGTCCAGGGGTTAGGACGTGAGATTCTCAATCTTAAAACATGGGTTCGATTCCCATTAGCGCTACCAACTATTTAAAGCTAAAGCCCGCTAAATCAGCGGGCTTTGCTTTTGCCCGAAAATCGCTCTGGCGGTCCCTGACCGCAAAAAGCGGTCACAGCGGTACATAGATGGCACCCAGTCCTTTAGGCTCCGTCGCGCAGCCTTGCAGACTCCGGCGCTTGCCGATGGCTGATCTGTGACCCGCTTGCCGGACTTTTGGAAGTTGTCCGGACACCGCCCTGCCGCTATGCCTCTGAAGGCTTTTGGACACTCACGGACAGAAAAAATCCCGCATGCTGACGCTGTAAAACAGTACGGCGGCGTCCCGTCCGGCGGCCAGTCCAGGTCCGCAGAGCAGGCTGATTTAAGCTAAAAAGATCATGAAAGACTCGGCAGTTTTACTCATCAGTTGCCCGGACCGCAAGGGTTTGGTGGCGCGCGTTTCCACAATGCTCTACGAACGCGGCGCGAACATTCTGCACGCCGACCAGCATCAGGACCACGGGTTGGGCCTGTTCTTCATGCGCGTGGAGTGGGCTCTGAACGGGCATCCGGACGGCGAAGCGGACGCCGATTCCTGCTCGGGAGCGGAAAGCTTCGATCTGGAAGAGTTCAAGACTGCCTTTGCGCCGCTGGCCGCGGAGCTGGGAATGCGCTGGAAGCTGAGCACCAGCGCGCAGCGGCCCAGGGTGGCGCTGTTCTGCTCGCAATATCTACACTGCATGGCCGACCTGCTGCACCGCTGGAGAACCGGCGAGCTGCTGTGCGAAATTCCGCTCATCATTTCGAATCATAAGGACGTGGCGAATCTGGCGGCGTTTTACGGAATTCCCTTCGAGCATGTGCCGGTGACCGCGGCGACCCGCGCTGAGGCCGAGGCGCGGCACCTGGAGTTGCTTGAAACGAATGGGATCGATCTGGTGGTTCTGGCGCGGTACATGCAGATTCTTTCGGCTGACTTTGTGAGCCACTTTCCGGCTGCGATCATCAATGTGCACCACTCGTTTTTGCCCGCGTTTACCGGGGCCAAGCCGTACCATGCGGCGCATGCGCGCGGGGTGAAGCTGATCGGGGCGACCAGCCACTATGTCACTGAAGTGCTGGACGATGGGCCGATCATCGAACAGGATGTGGCGCGCATTTCACATCGCGACCAGGTGGAGGATCTGGTGGCCCGGGGGCGGGATTTGGAGCGCATGGTTCTGTCGCGGGCGGTGCGCTGGCACCTGGACCGGCGGATACTCTGCTACGGCAACAAGACGGTCGTATTCGATTAACGACAGAGATCAGGGATCAGTGGTCAGAGATCAGAAATACGGCACCTGCGGCTGGACAAACGTTGCCGGGTCAGCTTTGTGTTTTCCCGCCCTTCCGCAGTTTTTTCCTCGAAAGCCGCGGAAGGATGGGGCAACTCGGCCTGATTGCGGTTCGATAAGCCGGCTGCGGCCTGCCTTTATACTTAGTCTTTGCGAATGAAAAGGCGCACGGGCCGGGAAACGGGCCGTGGCATGAGGAGCGGGCTTTGGCTCAGGCAGAGATTGGCATTATTGGCGGCAGCGGGCTCTACTCGATGCCCGGATTTACCAACGTGCGCGAAGAGCGCGTCGAGACACCCTTCGGGCCGCCCTCGGAGGTTTTCGTGCTGGGTGATCTTGAGGGCCGCAAGGTGGCCTTTCTGGCGCGGCATGGGCGCGGCCACCGCATTCTGCCCTCGGAGCTGAACTTCCGGGCCAATATTTATGCCTTCAAAAAACTCGGCGTCGGCCGGATTCTGTCGCTTTCGGCCGTTGGGTCGTTGAAGGAAGAGCACAAGCCGACCGACTTTGTGATTCCCGACCAGTTCATTGACCGCACCTCCAAGCGCATCTCCACCTTCTTTGGCGAAGGGATTGTGGGCCATGTGGGCTTTGCCGATCCGGTGTGCGCGACGGTGGCCAAGGCGGCGGCGGAAGCCTGCGCCACGGTGGGAGTGGAAGGACACATGGGCGGCACCTACGTGTGCATGGAAGGGCCGCAGTTCTCCACCAAGGCTGAGTCGAATCTGTACCGCAGATGGGGCGCGGACGTGATCGGCATGACCAACCTGAGCAATTGG
>CAVZNE010000046.1:0-4431 GCA_963776445.1 Terriglobales bacterium | reverse complement strand
ATGACCGCGGCGTGAGCCTTGGAGAGACGGTTGTCTTCGTTCCCAACCAGAGGAATGACACTGTCCAACCCGAAGTGGTTCTTCAACTTCGAGACCAGAGCGTGGATGGCTTCGGACTGCTTCTGGTCGTGTACCCGGTTCGGGTCAGTGCCACGCACGTACTCCGGCAAGTCCACGGGAAAGCTGAAGAAGAAGATGCCGGTCCGGGCCTTGATGGCCTCCACCATCTTCACGACGTTCGGTCGTGTCCAGGTGGACGGGATGCCTCCATCAGCAGGCTGGTTCAGGTACAGGAGCGCATTGAGAGCGCTGGTGTCTGTCACCGTCAAGCCGCCGACCTTCTTGAGACTTTCGTCCAGCGTCGCTTCCATCGTCATCTGTCTCTCCATGATGGCGAACTGGTCTTCGTCGTTCAAGCTGAACATCAGCCCGTCTCTCTCACACTCCAGACGCTTCTTGGCAATGTACATCCGTGCGTATTCACTGTAGAACTCCACAGGATAGCCACCTGCCTTGAGCTTCCCAGCAAGCAAACAGGCTGTCGTGCTCTTACCACTGCAGGGTGAACCGAGGAATGAGACCAACAAGGTATGCCTCCAGAAGGGGGTGTCACTCTTCACTGTACCACGAAGCCTAAAAGACAAGAATTTCTTTCAGTCCGGCTGCCGAACCCCCAATACACTGAATGTCAGTTTTGGTTCTTCTCTGTGAGAGGTCTTCTTAGTGCTTGGGTTCTTCTGTGTAGAGGTTCTTCTCTGTCTCTCTTCTATGTGTCAAGCCGAAAAACGGGCGTAAACCCAGTCACCACCTGGGGAAAAGGTCACTTTTGGCCATTCGGTGCACCGGACGGGTATGTTCGACGCACCGGACGGGTTGTTCGGTGCACCGGACGGGTATGTTCGACGCACCGGACGGGTTGTTCGGTGCACCGGACGGGTAGGCTTTGACTTCTGACCCCAGTTGTGGTACATTCCTAGGCAAGCCATGGCTCGCACCCACAACATCGAAAAGCCCTTCGCGTTGACGCCTCTACAGCTCATCGACCCGAAGCTCGACATCACGACCGCGCAAAGTTCAGCGGGGGTACCCTCGTCGTTCAGCGCCTTCACCACGTCTTCCGGGTGCAGCCGCTCGTCTTCGGGAATCCTTTGCTGCTGATAGACCCCGGCCAGAATCACCCGGTCGGCCAGCCGCAGACTCTCGATCAGTTCAGGCTCCAGCACCTTGCGGCGCAACGTGTTGGAACGCGGCTCCAGCACCGCCCACAATCTCGAGTTTGGATAGACTGAGCGCAGCGCCCGTAGCGTTTCGCGGATGGCCGTGGGATGATGCGCAAAATCCTCGATGACCGTGATGCCGCCGATCTCCGCGCGCACCTCCAGCCGCCGCTTCACGCTCTTGAAGCTGGCCAGCGCAGCCTGAATCGCCTCTTTACTGATGCCTTGCCCAAAGGCCAGCGCCGCCGCGGCGGTCGCATTCAACGCGTTGTGCTCGCCGGCCAGGCGCATCTCCAGTTCGGACCACAACCCGCCGCCGTGCCACACCTCCCAGCGCGTCAGCCCATCTTCGTGGCGCAGGTTGCGGATTTGCCAATCCGCTTCCGCGCTGAAGCCGTAGCGCTCCACGCGGCAAAAGGCCTTCTCCACGCACTCCGTCACATTGGCGCAGCCGTCGTAGGCCACAATCACGCCGCGCCGCGGCACCAGGTTCACCAGCCGCTTGAAGGCCGTTTTCACCGCCGCCAGATCCGCGTAGATGTCGGCGTGGTCAAACTCCACATGGGTCAGGATCAGCGCGTCCGGAAAGTAGTGCAGAAACTTGGGCCCCTTGTCGAAGAAGGCCGTGTCGTACTCGTCGCCCTCCACGATGAAGGTGCGCGTGGGTCGCAGTTGGAAGCTGGCGCCAAAGTTCTCCGCCACGCCGCCGATCAAAAACGACGGCTCCAGCTCCGGCTTCTCCGCGGAGGCGAACTGATAAATCCATGCCAGCATGCTGGTCGTGGTGGTCTTGCCGTGCGTTCCGGCGATGACCAGCGACTGGCGTCCCGGCAGGAATTCCTCGTGCAGCAGGGCGGCCATGGAGGTAAAGGGAATGCGCTCGTCCAGCACCCGCTCCACCTCCGGATTGCCCCGCGACAGCGCGTTGCCGATCACCACCAGGTCCGGCTTCGGTTCGAGATTTTCCTCGGCATACGGCTCCAGAATCGGAATGCCCAGATCGCCGAGCAGGTTGCTCATGGGCGGATAGGCCGCCTTGTCCGACCCTGTAATGCGGTGCCCCTGCAACTGCAGCAGTCCGGCCAGCGAAGCCATCGCCGTGCCGCAAATCCCGCTCAAATGAATATGCCGGGCAGTTTCCTGACCTCTGTCTTCTGCTTTCTGATCTCTGATCTCTGCTCTCTGATCTCTCACAGTGCCACCGCCGCTTCCAGCAAATTCAGTTGCGCCGTGCCCGCGGCGCGCAGTTCCGCCTCCACGCCCAGCGTCAGCGTCACGTTCTGCCGTGAAACATGCCCGCTGCGCAGCCCGTAAGCGATGGGTCCTTCGAAATCTTTAAACGCGTGCAAAACCACCTCTTCCAGCAGTTGCGGCGCAGCACCCGGCGAAACGCAATCCAGCATTTCGCCAAACACAATGCCGGGCACGTCTTTCAGCTTGCCCGCCTGGCGCAGTTGCCAGAGCATGCGGTCCACCTGGTAGGGCTTGGCGCCCGTGTCCTCAAGAAACAGCAGCTTGCCTTCGGTCTGCGGCTCCCAGGGCGTGCCCAGCAACGAAACCAGAATGCTCAGGCAGCCGCCGTATAGAATTCCGCTCGCTACGCCCGGCTTCAGCGTGCGCATGCCTTCTTCCGCGCCCACCGTGTAGGGCTTGCCGGCGAGCGCCGCCTGAAAGCTGGCCAGGTGCACGCCGTGGCCCACGGAGAAGTCCGCCGCCACCATCGGTCCGTGAAACGCGGGCAGGCCGAGTTGATCCAGCAGCCGCAGTTGCACCTGGGTCAGGTCGCTATAGGCAAAAAACGGCTTGGGATGCTGCCGGATCAGCTCCAGGTCCAGCCCGCCGAGTAAATAATTTGATCCGTAACCGCCGCGCAGGCTGGCAATCATGCCGGTATGCGGATCGGCAAAGGCTGCGTGCAGGTCGGCCAGCCGCTGCTCCGTGGTCCCCGCAAAAAACAGCGGTCCGCGCTCCCGTGTGTGCTGGCCCAGCCGGGGCATAAAGCCCAGGCCGCGCAGTTTTTCCATGCCCCGCTCCACGCGTTCGGGTTGGGCAAAGGAGGCGGGCGCAATCGCGCTGATCCCGGCGCCGGAGGTGATGGCTGGTGGCTTCAACAAAAGGTTCATGCGGTCCAGGCCTCGCCGCGGGCAATCAGCGTCGCCGGTCCGGTCAGTTGCAACTCCGTGCCCGGCCCGTCCCATCGCACCGTCTGCGCCCCGCCTGGAGCAACCACCTTCAACGGCGATTGGCAGCCGTACATCGCCAGAACGGCCGTAGCGGAAGCCGAACTGCCGGTGCCCGAAGAGGTGGTCGGCCCCACGCCGCGCTCAAAGATGCGAATCTCAATCTCCGTCTTGCTCACAATGCGCACAAATTCCACATTCGTCTGGTGTGGAAAATCCGGGTGGAAGCAGATCGCCGCGCCAATCTCAGCCCAAGGCCGCCCTGCCACTGCAAATTCCGCGTTATCCACCACTACGATGAATTGTGGATTCCCTGTGGAAATCTCCACGCCGGCAATCGCCAGCCCATCGGCCAGGGTCACGGTTCGTTTGGCAAAGGTGGGAACACCCATGCCCGCCGTCATCTCTACCGTGTAGCCGTTTTCCGTGCTGACCGCATTCACCTTGCACACGCGCAGCCCGGCGTCGGTCATAATTTCCAGCGCATCGCCCGGCTGTGCGCCCAGCGCCTCGGCCATCCACGCCGCCACGCAGCGCGTGCCGTTGCCGCTGATCTCGGCAATGGAGCCGTCGGCGTTGTGCAGCCGCAGCCGCCCGGCCTTGGGACCCGTCCAGGCAAAAAACTCAATGCCGTCGGCGCCAATGCCCGTGTTGCGCTCGCACAGCCGGCGCGTCAACTCCGCCCAATCGCATCCCTGGGCAGCATCTTCGGTCACAATCAAAAAGTCGTTGCCGCAGGCGTGGGCCTTGGTAAAGGGAATCAATCTTCCTCCGGATCGCGGAAAGTGAATAGAGAGTCGATGGCCGGCTCGGCGAGCAAGCGTCCGCGCAGCCGCTCATGGTGCTTTTTGGTTGCAGTCAGGGAAAAGGTCACGCGCTGCAGATCGCCAATTGCGTCATGCTCCACGCCGGTCAGCCGCTCGCCCGCCTTGTCCATCGCGTCCAGAATCGATTGCAGCATGCTGGTCTTGTCGCTCCCTCTGGCCTCGTACACCAGCGGGTAGCCCTTCAGGTTGCCGCGCCGCTCCAGGAAG
>CAVZNE010000045.1:0-5550 GCA_963776445.1 Terriglobales bacterium | reverse complement strand
TATGTGTATGTCTGGTCTACTGGTTCGTTACGTATTGCTGGTAGCAGGCCTCGCGAGGTGAGATGGGCGATGCGTCGAGTCGCACTGATTTACAATCCGGCTTCCGGCCAGGATTCGCCGTGGCGGAAGGGGGTTATCCGCGATGCATTGGCCGCGCTCCACGGCGCAGGCATCCAGGCCGACGCGCAGGAAACGGACGGCCCCGGAAGCGCCAGCGCGCTAGCCCTTGAGGCGATCCAAAAGGGGTACGACACCATCCTGGCTTGCGGCGGCGACGGCACCGTTCATGAGATTTTGCAGTGCCTGGTGGGAATGCCGGTGGCGTTGGGCGTGGTGCCGCTGGGCACGGCCAATGCCCTGGCCGCCGATCTGGGGCTCGGCCGCAACCCGGTCAAGGCGGTCCATAAGCTGCTCACAGCGGTTCCTGTGCGGGTTCCGGTGGGTCAGATCCATTATCGGGATGACCAGGGGGCGGCGTGCTTGCGCTACTTTACGGTGACGGCCGGAGTGGGCGCGGATGCGCTCTTCATGTCCCGGCTGGACGCGCGCCTCAAGCGCCGCTTCGGCTATCTTCTTTACCTGGTCGAGGGACTGCGGGTTTGGGCCACGCACTCGTTTCCGCTGTTTGAAGCTGCTTTTGGGTTGCGCGGAAGCCGTGAGCGTCGGATGGAAGAAGTTTCTCAACTGCTGGCCGTGCGCATTCGCAATTATGGCGGCATCCTGCACAGCCTGGCTCCCGGCGCAACCCTGCGCAAAGATACGCTGCGGGTGGTGGCTTTCAAAACGCGCAGCCGCCTGCACTATCTGCGCTTCCTGCTGGCCGTCATGTTCAAGCGGCAAACATTTTCCCGGCAGATTGAACTGCTGAACGCAGTCTCGGTGGAATGCCACGCGCTCCCAGGTTCCGCTGCCCGCGTGTTCGTCGAGGCGGATGGAGAATTACTGGGCGCTCTGCCTGCGCGGATCGAAATTGCGCCTCTCACCCTGATTTTGTTGATTCCCTCCACGGCCAAGCCCTGATACCCAGCTCTGCCGCCTAGCTTTGCCGTCCGGTTTGGATCGGGCGTTGGGGATCAGGGAGCGGGAGCGACAGCCGCAGGGGCTGCGGGGGACGCAGACTGCAACTGGCTCAGATCCGACAGAACTTGCTGCCAGCGCACCGGGTCTTTCCTGGTTGCGATCGGCAGCGAAAGATCGGAATAGAAGGCGAGAAGATTGCCGCGCAGTTGCGGCGACGTCTCATCGAACTTCCGCGCCGTCAGCCTGGCTAGCAGCTTTGCATACGTTTCGTCCGCAAGCGAGTAATCCGCCCCCTTGGTCAACTGGCCGTCATCCAGATCGCAATTGGGCAGCTTCAGCGTGCCGGCGCGCGTTTGTTCGAGCAAGGCGCGATAATGATCCACGGTGGTATTGATGCTCTTGATATAGAGATCTTCTGTCTGCGGCGTAGGGCTGTTGAATCCCAATCCCTTGAAGGGACCGATTTTGGGTACGAAACGCAGCAGTGCGGAAAGATAGCGCACGCCCAGTCCCGGCTTTTCATAGGTCTTTCCCCAATTCCGCTCATAATCGGCGCGGGACAGGTGATAGAGAAACTTGCGCCGCGCAAAGTCCGGCGTTTCCCGCATCAGGTCCTTCTTGTGTCCTTGCAGCGCCACCTGCGTCATCTTCGGAATCAGGCGGCTGATGGCAAAACGGTACGAACCGACCGCCAGGCTCTCGTGCGGCAGCACATCTTTCAGATCCACTCCGTAGACAACGGGAAACGTCCGCTCCAGCAGTGGGACCGCGACCTCGAATCCAATGAAATCGTGGAACTGATCCGAGGCATAGCGATTTTTGGCGACCTGCAACGTGTCGAATCCAAATTCCGTCTTCAAGTGCGCCGTCGTATCCTGCGCGTAGCGAACGGAAAAGCCAAACCTCTTGCGCAATTTTGGGTACTCGATGGCCACCGCCTGGTTGACCGCCGGGTGGCCGTCGATGTCTGCCGTGTAGTGCGACAGCGCGCCCAGGGCAAAGGCGTACTCGTTGGCGTCCTGGCTCTGATGCAGCAGCTCAAGCACAAAATCGCCGCTGCGCACGTAATGCACCAGTTCGCTGAATTCCTTGTTGCCGAAGGGATAGTAGCCCAGGTCCTGGATGACCGAGCCGCCATAGGCGTAGGCATGCGCTTCCTTGATCTGCTCTTTCGTCAGGCCCGGATAGCGCTCCAGCAGAAGGGGGCGAATCTCTATGGTCCACAGCAGGTCCACGATCTCCTCGTGGGTCAGAACGGAGTAGGCATACATACTTCCGCCCGTGAACAGCACCAAAAGAAGTAGTGCCGCCATTCGAGCCAGTTGCAGAGGCCAACGACCGGTCATACTCCGCCGCGCACGGTTCAAATCCGGCCTAGAAGCAGGAGGATGAGAACAATCACGAGGATGAATCCCAACCCGCCGGTCGGGTAGTAGCCCCAGTTTCTGCTATGCGGCCAAGTCGGTAATGCGCCAACAAGCATCAGGATCAGGATCACGATCAGTATCATTCCAAGCATGTTTTCTCCTCACATTTCCGTACGGTGCGCCCCTTGAATTAGCGTGCGCCCGAGAACGGCAATGCAGTGAGTCTGTCACGCCTCGAACGGACAAGCTGATCTATCGGATACACACGCGCAGAGTCCTGCCCCATTTGCATCGCCGTCCCTCCGCCTGCAATCATCGCAGCGACATTTTTTGTTGGGAGGCTCTTCGCATGAACAAGAACTTACTTCCACTTATTGCGGCCGCTGCGGCATTCTCGACCGGCCTTTTGGCCCAGCAGCCGGCCTGGCAGCCGGCGCCCGGCCACCTCACCCTGCCGGTATGGCCCGGCTTGGCGCCCGGCGCAACGGCCAATCCGCCCGCCGAGGTGGACACCACCACCGCCAAGGACAACCTGATTGCCGGCAAGCCGCTGGTTCGCCTGGGCAACGTCTCCACGCCCACCCTGACCCTCTACGCGCCCCAGGGCAAAAACACTGGCGCCGCCGTAGTGGTGTTTCCCGGAGGGGGCTATCGCATCCTGGCCATTGACCTGGAAGGCGCCGAGGTGTGCGAGTGGCTCAACTCCGCTGGCATCAACTGCGTGCTGCTCAAGTATCGCGTGCCCGACACGGGTCCCTATCCCAAGTCGCCGGCCGCCTTGCAGGATGCGCAGCGCGCCCTTGGCCTGGTTCGCTTGCACGCCGCGGAGTGGAAGATCGACCCCAACCGCATCGGCGTGCTAGGCTTCTCCGCCGGCGCGCACCTGGCCGCCGCTCTCAGCACCCACTACGACCAGCGCCTTTACGACCCCATTGACGCCGCCGACAAGCTCAGTCGCCGCCCGGACTTTGCCGTCATCGTCTATCCCGGCTATCTGGCCCTCGCGGACAAGAACTTCGCGCCCAACGCCGACATCAATCCCACAGCCTCCACGCCGCCCACATTTATTGTTCAGGCTGAGGACGATCCGGTGCACGTCGAAAACGCGGTGGTCTACTACATGGCTCTGAAGAATGCCAAGGTGCCGGCCGAGTTGCACATTTATGCAGAGGGTGGGCATGGCTACGGCTTGCGCCGCACTGCGCTGCCCGTAACCACCTGGCCGCAGAGCGTGGAAACCTGGCTGCAAACCATCAAAGTTCTGCCGGCACAGTAGCGGGCGGATACAATTTCCTCATGCTTTTCGCCGTTGTTACCATCTCCGACCGGTGCTCGCAGGGTCTGATGACCGACACCGCGGGCCCGGCCGTGGCTGCTCTGCTGGGCCGGCATTGGCCGGAAGCCGAAATCTGGACCGTCCTGCTTCCGGACGACGAAAACGCCATTGCCGCTGCCCTGGAGGGACTGTGCCGCCAGGGCGCCGCCCTGGTGCTGACTGCGGGCGGCACCGGACTGGGTCCCCGCGACCGCACCCCCGAGGCCACCCGCCGGGTCATCGACCGCGAAGCCCCCGGGCTGGCTGAAGCCATGCGCTCCCTGGGGGCTGCAAGCCATCCCTTCGCGTGGCTTTCGCGGGGAGTAGCTGGGCTCAAAGGAAGAACACTGTTCATCAACCTGCCGGGGAGTCAGCGCGGAGCCGAGGAGAGTTTGGCCTCGATTCTCCCGCTCATCGAGCATGGACTACATGTTGCCGCCGGCGGACAGACTCATCCGTAAATCGCATTACTCGCGGGTTTCCTGCGCGTTTCAGGGAAACGCTTTCCGCAATTTCCCGATCATGACGGTTCTACGGCTCGCTCCACCCTCGCTCAATCCGGTGCAAGATGCCATTTCCAAACCGTTTGCACCCGGTTTTTGTGCGGAATAGCATCTGAGAAACAGCGGAAAAGCGTACAATCGATTCACCGTGAGCGCCTCCAGAAACACCTCTTCCGAACATCGGCGGCTTGGAACCGCCAACATCCGCGACGTGGCCAGCCGTGCCGGCGTCTCCATCGCAACCGTCTCTCGTGCCGTCAACCACATCTCGACCGTCGACCCTGAACTGGCCCGGCGCGTATGGAAGGCGGTCGAAGAGGTGGGCTACCTGCCCAATACGCAGGCGCGGGCGCTGGTCTCGGGGCGCAGCCGCATTCTGGGCCTCATCGTCTCGGAGATCACCAATCCCTTCTTTCCAGAACTGGTGCAGGAGTTTGAAGACCTGGCCGTGGCGCAGGGATATGAGGTGATGATCGGTTCCACCAACTATGATCCGGCGCGCACCGAGTTGCTCATCCGCCGCATGCTGCAGCGCAACCTGGACGGAGTGGCCGTGATGACCTTCGGCATTGAGGAGGACCTGGTCCAGAGGCTCGTGGAGCGTGAGTTTCCGCTGGTCTTTGTGGATGCCGGGCCGGACCTGCCCAACATTCGCATCCTCAAGGTGGACTATGCCGAGGGAATCCGACAGGCCGTGCAGCATCTGGCCGCTCTCGGCCATCGCCGCATCGCTTTCGTCAGCGGCCCTCTGCGCCTGCGCTCCGCCACCGCCCGGCGCGACGCCTTCCTCAAGTCCATGGCCGAGCTGGGCCTTACTGTTCCCGCCGAGCATATCGTCGAGGGCGATCACACCATGGAGGGCGGCATTGCGGCAGCGCAGCAGCTAATGGGCCTTGCCGAACTGCCCACCGCGGTTCAATGCTCCAACGACATGACCGCCATCGGCGTTCTGCATGGCCTCTACGAGACCACCCACAAGGTTCCCGAAGATATCTCCGTGGTGGGATTCGACGACATTCATCTGGCCCAGTTCATGCTGCCGCCGCTGACCACGGTGCAAATGTCGTGCAAGGATTTGGCCACCGCCGCCGTTGAGGCGCTGCGCGCCGGCATTGAGCGGGACCACCCCAAGGCCGCCAAGACCGAGTGGCACATTCCTACGCACCTGGTTGTCCGCCAGTCCACGGCTTTTCCGCGAGGCACTCTGCCGGCCCTGGTGGAGCGCGCCGCCGCCAAGCGCAAAGGCTGAGGCGCGGATCGTGTAAAGTTCGGGTGAGGCGCGCACGATGCCCGCATTCCAGTAACAGTGAAAAAGCTCTACCGCAGCTTCACTCCGGCTTGCTTA
>CAVZNE010000044.1:0-10939 GCA_963776445.1 Terriglobales bacterium | reverse complement strand
GTGCCCTTGCTCGACTCAGCTACGTATTGCTCCTGACTATGGGGCCGCAGGCGCACCGCCACACGGGCGAAATACGGGCCTTGTCTTTTAGCCGCGATGGATCGGATCTTTACTCGGCTGCCGCCGACGGCTTCGTGCGCCGATGGACCGTCGGGAACGGAAAGTTCCTGGCCGATCTGCCGGATTCGGACCGCCGCGCTTTTCAGTCTCTTCTCGTGACCAGCGACCTGGTGGCGGCGGGCGAAGTCGCGTCGGGCTCGGTGCGCGCATCAAGGTCTGGGCATCGCAGCAAAAGGAACCGGCGGTTCTCGAGGGTGCGCACGACACCATCGCCGCCATGGCGTACGATCGTCCGTCGCAGCTTTTTTTCGCCGGCGCCAGGAACGGGGAAGTACTGGTTTGGCGTCTGACCGACGAACCGAATAGTGTCGTACAGCCGATTCGGACCGACGCTCCGGCCACGGAGCCGGTGCAATCGCTGGCAATCGTTTCCGGCACCCGTCTGATTGCGGCGTACGCGCACGCCATGTTTTCGTGGGGCTTTAGCAGCACGGGGATGGATCGCCCCGAGGGCTTCCGGACGGCGCCCCCGATTTCCGGAGCCGCCGCAATCGGCGACGAACATCGTGAGTTCCTGGCTGTCGGCAAAGGTTCCGATCGTTCGATTCAGATTTGGCGTGTGTGCCGTGGAACCGCGGATTGGATCATCCCTCCCGGTGGCCAGGAAGAAATGCCGCGCAACAGCAGGCGCAAGCGGCGCTCCTGGCGGCAGAGAAACCCTTTGGTATCTGGGTTCAATCGAAAGCTTTCTCAGCAACATACACTGAGAGACGCACCTAGAATAGGTGTAAGGAAGGTCGGCTGGCTGGCGGTCCCTCTGTGGAAAACCGCCGGAATCAACAACGCAAGGCGCGCCGGGCTCATTTACGGGAGCCGCATGGCGGCTGATTCTCTATCATGAGGGCCGTGGCAGGATGATCCTCCTCCGGCTTCGATGGAGGAGGAGAACGATTTTGAGGAGCCAGATGCGGGACGGGGCCAACCAGGAAACGACGACCGGCACCAAGCTTTGCCCACAGGAGGGGCGGAGCATTCTTTCCGCAATGTGGCCTGCCTTGGCTGGCGTGGCCTTGGCGCTGGATACGGGAGCCGTTGCGGCGCGACTGGTGGTTGGCGCCCGCTTTGATGGATGGCTGATTGCGGCCGCCGTAGTTTCCGCCGCGGTGGTTGCCCTGCGCCTGCGGACCGGAAATCCCGCAGAACCATTGGCCGCACCCGCCGATGAGCCGCTGAAGGAACTGCTGGACTCGGCCGGCCCCATGGTGGGGGGTATCGGCCTCAATGGCAAATTCACCTATGTGAACCCCTCCGCGGAACGGATACTGGGCTACCACGCGGCTGAACTGATGGGCGTGTCGAGCACCTCGGATCTGCTGGGTCCCGGCGAGGGAGCGCGGCTGGTTGCGGAGATGCAGAGGCTGAGCGGCATCCACAAGCCGGCGGCGGCGACTGAGAGCGGGCGGCTGACCGACTACATGGAGTGCGTGCGGAATCTGCCTCCCAGCCAGGTGCCCAGTTTCCACACGCAGTTGCGCCGCAAGGATGGCGTGCTGCTGCCGGTGACGCTGCATGTTTCCGCGCTGCGCGACGGCGCTGGAACGCTGACCGGACTGGTGGTGATGGCGCTGGACCAGAGCGCGACGCTGCGCCAGGAGCAGGCGCTGCGCGAGTCACAGGAGCGCTACCGCGACCTGTTCGAGAACTCCAGCGAGATGATTGCCACGCTGAGTCCGGCGGGCAAGTTTTTATATGCCAATCCCGCCTGGAATCGCTTCTTCAGCCAGGACAACGGCTCACTGTTGGGCCTGGAGTCGTTTGAAGAGCTTTTCGGACCCGGTTGCCGGGGCGAAGTGGCAGCGCTGTTCCGCCGCGCCCTGGATGGCGAAGCAGTGGATCGTGCGCCGCTGCGCCACCACACCGCGGACGGCCGCGTACTGGAACTGGAACTAAGCCTGAGCCAGCGGCGGAAAGCCGGTAACCCGCTGGCGGTACGCTGCCTGCTGCGCGACGTAACCCAGCAGAAGCAGCGCGAGCACCGCCTGGCGCTGCAACTGGCGGTGAGCCAGATCATGGGCGAAAGCTCATCGTCCCAGGCCGCCGCCACACGCGTGCTTGAGGCTTTGTGCGTTTCGCAGGGCTGGGATGCGGCCTTCAAATGGGAGGTCAACGCCGAAGAGAAACGGCTCGAGTTCTGTGCCGCCTGGGGCGTTCCGGGCCGCCGCACCGAGGCGTTGATCCAGGAGAGCATGGGGCTGAAACTGGCCAAGGGCAAAGGCCTGCCGGGACGGGTTTGGCAGGAAGGACGGCCGGTATGGATTTCCGGCCTGGCGTCGATGCCTGCGGAACCCCGGATCGAGTCCGCGCTGCGCCACGATATGGTTTCCGGCTGGGCGGTGCCGGTGCGCGCCGGCAACCAGGTGCTGGCGGTGCTGGAATTCTATTGCCATTTGCGCCTGCGCGAAGACCGCGAGACCCTGGCAGTGATCGAGACGGTGGCGGCCTCACTGGGACAGATGCTGGCCCGTTCCCAGGAACGGGGACGGTCCGAGGAACTTTACCGTCAGCAGGAGATTCTGCTGGACTCGGTGGCCGACGGCATCTGCGGCGTGGACCGGCACGGGCTGGTGAGTTTTGCCAATCCCGCCGCGGCCCGCCTGCTGGGCGGCATGGCAACCAGCCTGACCGGAAAGCCGGTGCATGAACTGCTGCACGGCTCCGCGCCTGCCGGCCGCGAGTGCGGCGAAGATTGCCCGCTACGGCGCGCCGCGGAAAATCATGCCGCCCTGGCCGGCGAAGGCGTCCTCTACCGGCGCGACGGCGCATGCTTTCCGGCAGAGTTCTTTTTGACGCCGATTCTCGATCAGGGCCGATTTTCCGGGTCGGTGCTCAGCTTCCGCGACATCAGCCAGCGCTCTGCCCTGGACCGTCTGAAGGACGAGTTCATCTCCACGGTGAGCCACGAATTGCGCACCCCGCTCACCTCCATTCGCGGCGCGCTGGGGCTGCTTTCTTCCGGGATTCTGGGCGAGATGAACGAAAAGGCGGCCAACCTGCTGCGCATTGCGTCCACCAACTCCGACCGGCTGGTGCGGCTGATCAACGACATCCTGGACCTGGAGCGGATTCAGAGCGGCAAGGAACCGCTGGCCTTCCGCCCGGTCCAGTTGGCGGAGATCGTGGGCCAGGCGATCGACGGAATGCAGCCGGTGGCCGAAGCCGCGGGCGTGCAGTTGATCCACGACACCACCCAGGCGGAGATTGCCGCCGACCCCGACCGTCTGTTGCAGGTGCTGACCAACCTGCTGTCCAACGCCGTCAAGTTCTCCGCGCCCAACTCGACCATCTCGGTGATTCTGCGGCCGGGCGAAACGGGCGTCACCCTCTCCGTCATCGACCATGGACGGGGCATTCCGGCCGACAAGCTGGAAGCTATCTTCGGGCGCTTCCAGCAGGTGGACGCCTCGGACTCCCGCCAAAAAGGCGGCAGTGGCCTGGGGCTGGCCATCTGCCGCACCATCGTGCAGCAACACTCCGGGCGCATCTGGGCAGAGCGGAATCCGGTGCGCGGCTCAACCTTCCGCGTGTTTCT
The DNA here is from genome assembly GCA_963776445.1 of Terriglobales bacterium. Taxonomy (GTDB): domain Bacteria; phylum Acidobacteriota; class Terriglobia; order Terriglobales; family Acidobacteriaceae; genus Telmatobacter. The sequence goes on along the minus strand of CAVZNE010000044.1, from coordinate 7,290 downwards.
GCCCTACAAGCCGGAGGCGACGGGCGTGATCGGCCTGCTGCCCGGCAACGAGCCCGGTCAAGGCACGGTGCTGCTGGCCGATGCCAACCAGGCGACGCGGCAGCAGGTGGCCGCGCAGTTGAGCCGCCACGGCTACAAGGTGGTGGAAGCCGCCACCGTGGAACAGACCTTGACCGCGGCCTCCGCCGGCGTTGAGGCCATCCTGCTGGACACCTCGCTGGACGGCATGAACGGCTGGGAGATTCTGCCCATGCTGCGCCGCCTCGATCCCCGAGCCAGAACCCCCATTGTGCTGCTCAGCGTTGCCGGCCGGCCCAGCCCGGAAGTCCTCCCTGCCGACGCCGCCGGATGGGTGGCCAAGCCGCTGGACGAAGATGCACTGCTGGGCGAGTTGGCCCGCGTGTTCTGCGGTCCCGGAGAAAAAGCGCGCATTCTGGTGGTGGAGGACGACGAAGACCTGGCGCAGGTGATTAGCACCATCTTCTCCCGCGACACCATTACCGTGCAGGTGGCCCACACCCTGCAGGAAGCGCTGGACGCATGTTTCACCTTCCAGCCCAACCTGCTGGTGCTGGACATTGGCCTGCCCGACGGAGACGGCTTCAACGTGGTGGACTGGCTGCGCCAGCACGAGGATTTGGCCCGGTTGCCGCTGGTGATCTACTCCGGCCGCGAACTGACGCCGGCCGAACGCCGTCAGCTCACCCTGGGGCCCACTCACTTTTTGGCCAAGGCGCGCGTGCAGCCGCAGCAACTGGAGGCCCTGGTCTTGACGATGCTGCGCAGTTCGCGTCAGATGGAAGAGGTTTCGGAGCCGGAAGTAAAGTCCTGAGATCGTATTTTCCGGCCTTCAAAGCCGAGTTATCAGGCAGTTCTTTTAAAGTTACCTGATCTGTAGTGGAGGTTCATGCAGTGGCGCATCGCATCCTGATTATTGACGACGAAGACGACATACGCGAGGTTGCCGCGCTCAGCCTGGAGACAGTGGCCGGCTGGGATGTCACCACGGCCAGTTCCGGAGTGCTGGGCCTGCAGCGCGCCATCGAGTACCAGCCCGACGCCATTCTGCTGGATGTGATGATGCCAGGCATGGACGGGCCCTCGACCTTCCGCGAGTTGCGCAAGAATCCCGCCACCGCGCACATCCCCGTGCTGCTGCTGACCGCCAAGGTGCAAAGCACCGACCAGCGCCGCTTTGCCGACCTGGGCGTGAACGCCGTGCTGTTCAAACCCTTCGACCCGCTCACGCTCTCCACGCAGATTGCCGGAGTGCTGGGCTGGAAATAAGAGAGGCTCCCCCATGGCCCCCGCGAAACAGACAATTCTCTCTTCAGCCCTGGACCGTTTGTGGATCCAGTTTCTGCCGCAAATGAAGGAACGGGTAAGCACGCTGGAGGCGGCCTGTTCGGCGCTGACCGCTGGAACGCTCAGCGTGAACCAGCGCGCCGAGGCCAACACCGCGGCGCACAAGCTGGCCGGCGTGCTGGGCACTTTCGGGCTGACCAAGGGCACCGTTCTGGCGCGCGAGGCGGAAATCATCTACTCCGGCGGGCAGGATACCGACCCGGAAGAGGCCGCGCGGCTGACCGTGATTGCCGCGCAATTGCGGACCATTGTGGCCAGCCGGAAGTAATCCACTGGAACGTGCGCGCAGCCTCGAACGGGTCCGGGATAACCCGATGCCCCGCCGAGGCTGCGCTTGATACAACTGTTAGGACCTTTGCTTTATCGTCACGCGAGGTCGAAGCGGTCCAGGTGCATCACCTTGCTCCAGGCCGCAACAAAGTCACGCACAAACGTCTGCTGCGCATCGCTGCTCGCATAGAATTCCGCGAGCGCCCGCAGCTGCGAGTTAGAACCGAAGACAAGATCCACTACTGTGCCGGTACCCGCGAGAGTGCCGGTCGCCCGATCCCGTCCCTCCAGCACGCCTTCAGATGCAGCAGACTTCTGCCACTTCGTGTTCATGTCAAGGAGGTTCACGAAGAAGTCATTGGTCAATGTCTCAGGCCGCTTGGTGAATACTCCATTTTGCGAGTGCCCGAAGTTGGCATTCAGAACGCGCAGGCCGCCGATCAGCACCGTCATCTCGGGCGCGGTCAGCGTCAGCAGGTTCGCCCGATCCACCAGCAGCTCCGCCGCAACTCCCTCGTACCCCTTTCGGATGTAGTTGCGGAAGCCGTCCGCGATCGGCTCCAGTACGGCAAAGGAGGCGACATCGGTCTGCTCCTGCGACGCATCGGTCCGCCCGGGCGCGAAGGGAACCTTCACGTCGTGGCTGGCCTTCTTCGCAGCTTCCTCGACGGCTGCACAGCCGCCCAGAACGATCAGGTCAGCCAGCGAAACCTTCTTCCCACCGGATTGCGCAGTGTTGAATTCCTTCTGGATCGCTTCCAGCGTCTGAAGAACCTTCGCCAGTTCGGCCGGCTGGTTGACTTCCCAATCCTTCTGCGGCGCCAGGCGAATGCGCGCTCCGTTGGCCCCGCCGCGCTTGTCGGTGCCGCGGAACGTTGAAGCCGATGCCCACGCCGTCACGACCAGTTGGGAGATGGAAAGCCCGGATGCAAGGAGCTTGGCCTTCAGGGCGGCAATCTCCTGCTCTCCGATCAATTCGTGATCCACAGCGGGAAGCGGGTCCTGCCAAAGCAGCGGCTCCTTGGGAACCAGCGGGCCAAGATACCGGGCGAGAGGCCCCATGTCGCGGTGCGTCAGCTTGAACCACGCCTTGGCAAAGGCGTCTGCAAGCTCCTGCGGATGTTCGAGGAACCGCCTGGAAATCTTCTCGTAAACCGGGTCCAGTCGCAACGAGAGGTCGGTCGTGAACATGACGGGGGCGTGCTTCTTGCCGGGGTCATGCGCATCCGGCACGGTACCCGCGGCGGAGGCGTCCCTGGGCGTCCATTGTTGAGCGCCAGCCGGGCTCTTCGTCAGCTCCCATTCATAGCCGAACAGGTTTTCCAGGTAGTTGTTGTCCCACTTCACCGGGTTGGTGGTCCAGGCGCCCTCCAGGCCGCTGCTGATGGCATCGACGCCTTTGCCGCTGCCAAAGCTGCTTTTCCAGCCCAGGCCTTGCTCTTCGATGCCGGCGCCCTCGGGCTCCGGACCGACATACTTGCTCGGATCGGCGGCGCCATGCGCTTTGCCGAACGTGTGTCCGCCGGCAATCAGAGCAACGGTCTCCTCGTCATTCATCGCCATGCGCGCAAAGGTCTCGCGAATATCGACTGCCGCTGCAAGTGGATCCGGCTCGCCATTCGGCCCCTCCGGATTCACATAGATGAGGCCCATTTGAACCGCGCCGAGAGGATTCTCAAGCTGACGGTCGCCGCTGTAGCGCTCGTCGGCAAGCCATTTGCCTTCCGGTCCCCAGTAAATGTCCTCTTCCGGCTCCCAAACGTCCACGCGCCCGCCGGCGAAGCCGAAGGTCTTCAATCCCATCGACTCCAGCGCCACCGTGCCAGCCAGAACGATCAGATCGGCCCACGAGAGCTTGCGGCCGTACTTCTGCTTGATGGGCCAAATCAACCGGCGCGCCTTGTCCAGGCTCACGTTGTCCGGCCAGCTGTTGAGGGGTGCGAATCGCTGCGCTCCGGAGCCTGCGCCGCCGCGGCCATCGGCGATGCGATAGGTGCCCGCGCTATGCCACGCCATTCGGATGAAGAACGGCCCATAGTGGCCGTAGTCCGCGGGCCACCAGTCCTGCGAGTCGGTCATCAAGGCGCGCAGGTCATTGATCACGGCGTCGAGGTCGAGGCTCTTGAACTCCTCGGCGTAATTGAACCCCTCGTCCAGGGGATTGGTCAGCGGGCAGTGCTGGTGCAGGGGCTTCAGGTTCAGTTGATTGGGCCACCAGTTTGCGTTTGTTGTGCTTACCGCCGTTGCGTGTTTCGCGGCGCTGCTCGAAAACGGGCACTTTGCTTCTTCTGCCATGGTTTCCTCCTGCGGAGCGCCGTCCGTCGTATTCAGGGGTTCAGACAGGACGGTAGCTCCTTGGTTTCCGCGTGAGTAATCCGTGTGAAACTTCTGTCTCAAACCGGGCCTTCGAGATCCGGCTTGCGGGGCGAAGGTCAATTGCCCGAGGCAATCTTACGCCCACTTTCGTAAAACTAGCCTCCTCGTATCGATATGTAAAATCAATTGTTTCTACAATGACGATTGTCCGGCTCTATGATGAAAGGGAAAGGGGAGCCCATGAACCTGCAGGAACTGCGTTATCTGGCGGCGGTGGCCGAGTACCGGCATTTTGGAAGGGCCGCGGAGGCCTGCAACGTGAGCCAGCCCACGCTGAGCAGCCAGATTCGCAAGCTGGAAGACGAATTGGGCGTCATGCTGATCGAGCGCACCAACAAGCGGGTCGACATGACCCCGGTGGGCAGCCAGATTCTGGTCCATGCCCAGCGGGCGCTGGCAGAGGCCGGACAGATGGAAGCCGTGGCGCGAGCTTCGCGCGATCCGCTCGAGGGCCCGCTCAAGCTGGGTGTGATTCCCACCCTTGCGCCTTACCTGATGCCGCTGATTTTGAAGCCGCTGCGGCAGGCGTATCCGGGGCTGACGATCGAACTGTGGGAAGACCAGACGCGCGCGCTGATCGAGGGACTGCGCAACCACAAGCTGGACGCGGCTCTGCTGGCCACTGAGCCCGGCTCCCCGGAGATTACCGAAATTGCGCTCTTCGACGAGCCCCTGCTGGCGGCGCTGCCGCCGGACCACCGCCTGGCCAAGGCCAAAGCCGTCAGCGAAAAAGAGCTGGCCGAGGAATTGCTGGTGCTGGCCGAAGGCCACTGCCTCTCCAACCAGGCTTTGGCCGCCTGCGGAACCAGGCACGGGCCGCGCAGCGGATTGCAGAGCGGAATGCAGGCCGCAACCCTGGAGACGCTGGTGAACCTGGTGGCGGCTGGCTATGGGAGCACGCTGATCCCGGCTTTGGCAGCGGGTTCGCTCGGCCAACGCGGCATTGTGCTGCGGCCTCTGGCCGGCAAGTCCTCGCGGACCATCCGCCTGGCCAGCCGACCGGGATTTCCGCGCCCGCAGGCGCTGCGGGCTCTCGAGAAGGTGATTCGGCAGGCCGTAAAGCCGCAGTAACAAAAGGAGTGGCAGAAGGCGACCGCGCCTTGGGACGCGGCTAAGCCCCGCCACAAGCCCTCAACCAATTACACTTTGTAGGGAATGCTCCGCCACGATTCATTTGAGCCCCAGCTGGGCCTCAGCTTTGAAGAGCCGCGTCCCGCCCGCCGCATCTGGCCGGTGCGCGAGTTGGTGGGACTGGTCCGCGAACTGGTGGAGCAGGAGTACGGCGACGTATGGGTGGAGGGAGAGATTTCCAACTTCCGTCCCGCTCCCTCCGGCCATGTTTACTTCACGCTCAAGGACGCCGACGCCCAACTGCCTGTGGTGCTGTTTCGCCGCCAGGCCATGCTGCTGCGCTTTCGTCCCGAAGACGGACTGCACGTGCTGGTGCGCGGACGGGTCAGCGTGTATGAGCAGCGCGGCCAGATGCAACTGGTGGCCGAAACCATGGAGCCGGTCGGCGCCGGGTCGCTGCAACTGGCGTTTGAACAGCTCAAGGCAAAGCTCAAAGCCGAAGGCCTGTTCGACGCGGACCGCAAGCAGCCGCTGCCCGCTTTTCCGCGCACCGTGGGCATCATCACTTCGCCCACCGGCGCGGTGATTCGCGACTTTTTGAACATTGTGAACCGGCGTCACTCCGGGCTGAGCGTGCTGCTCTACCCCGTCTCCGTGCAGGGCGATCAGGCTCCGGCTGAGATTGAGGCCGCGCTGGCCGAACTGAACGCTTCGGGCCTGGTCGACGCAATCGTCCTGGCCCGCGGCGGCGGATCTTTGGAAGATTTGGCCGCTTTCAACAGCGAACGCGTGGCCCGCGCAATTGCATTGAGCCGCCTCCCCGTCGTTTCTGCCATCGGCCATGAAACCGACTTCACCATCGCCGACTTTGTGGCCGATCTGCGCGCGCCCACGCCCTCCGCTGCCGCCGAGCTGGTGACCGAGGCCCAGCACAAGATTGCCGAGCACCTGGCCACGCAGGAGCACCGCCTGGAGCGCGCCGCGCGCTTCCAACTGCTGCAAGCGCAGCAGCGGCTGGCGCGGCTGCCGATCAGCCGCGCCGAGTCGCGCGTGGCCGCTCTGCTGCGCCGCCTGGAACAACGAACCGACGACCTCACCTTCCGCATGGAAGCGGCGCTGAGCGGCCCCTTGCGCCTGCAACAGCGTTACATTGCCGACTTGGCCGCCGCGGTGCTCCGCCACGATCCGCGCCAGGGGCTGGCCCAGGCGCGCGAACGGCTGGCCACGGCCCGCACCCAGCTGGACCGCACTCTGGAACGCATGATTCACGCCTCCGCCGCCACCGTCAGCTCCCTCGACGCGCGGCTGCACTCGCTGTCGCCCCTGGCCGTGCTCGATCGCGGCTACGCGCTGGTGCTCAATGCCGAGGGCGGCCTGGTGCGCTCCACGCTTCAACTCACACAGGGCGACCAGGTGACGACGCGCCTCTCGGACGGCGCATTCACCAGCCGCGTGGAAACATCCACGCCCAACAAATCTTTGTCCAAAAAGAAAACCAAGAATTGAGATCATGACGACTACTACCGCACGCAAACTGTTCGGCACCGACGGCATTCGCGCCGTGGCCGGTGAAACGCCTCTCGACCCCACCACCATCTTCGCCGTGGGACTGGCCCTGGGCCACTCCTTGCGCAAGGCCGCAGCGGCCTCTGTGTCCCAAACCACTTCAGCTCCAATCAAGGTGATCCTGGGCCGCGACACGCGCGAATCGGGTCCCTGGATCGCCGCCACTCTGGCTGCGGGCCTGCGCGAAACCGGCGTGCGCGTCGAGAGCGCCGGCGTGATTACTACTCCCGCCGTAGCCTTCCTGGCCCGCACCCATGGATTTCAGGCCGGCGTGGTCATCTCCGCCTCGCACAATCCCTGGAAGGACAACGGCATCAAGCTGTTCGGCGCCGACGGCTTCAAGCTGGCCGACGCCGTGGAGCTGGCCATGGAAGAGGAGATCCTGCACCATGCCGCGCAGATTGCCGCGCCCGATCCGGCTTCCCTGCCCCCGGTCGTAGACAATCCCGCCTTTCAGGCCGACTACATCCAGTTCCTCATCGACTGCGTGCCGGGCCTGTCGCTCAAGGGCCTGCGCATTGTGGCCGACTGCGCCAACGGAGCGGCCGCGGCCGTAGCGCCGGAGCTATTCCGGCGCCTGGGCGGCGACGTGACGCTGCTGCACATCGAGCCCAACGGCCGCAACGTTGACAGCGATGCGTC
>CAVZNE010000043.1:0-10473 GCA_963776445.1 Terriglobales bacterium | reverse complement strand
GTTCGACGAGTACATATTGCTGCTCTGGACCGTTTTGTTCTTGGGGAACCACTGATACGTTGCGTGGGTCTGGCCATTGCGGAAGTTGGACGACTGGATGAAGCCCAACTGAGTCTGGAAGCCCACACTCAAATCCTCGTAGGAAGAGGAGAGGTTGAACGCATGCCCGGTGCGGTTCAATGCCAGAGTACTGGCAGGTCCGGCCGCATACGTTGGCGGTGTTCCGCTGTCCACCGTGCCGCGCGTCGCGCTTTCCACCCATTGGCCCACCGCGGTCCATTTTTCCGTCAGCCGCGCCCTGAAATCGACGCCCCCAATGCGGTTCCACCCCTGACCATATTCTTCGTCGGTATAGATCGCGCCGATGCTCGATCCCTTGCCCAAGTCCTGCGTGATGCGGCCCACCGCGTAGAGCGCGCGCTTGTTGTACTCCGGATCGCCGGGTGCCACGGTTTGCCCCGGCTCCCGATCGTCGATGGCCAGCAGGCCAATATTGGTATGCTCGATCTTTCCGGTCACGCGCCCGCCGTACTCCGGATGCACGATGTTGCGGGTATAGACCAGCGAAATCGGCGTGCTGAAGTAATTCGCATTCTCCAAAAAAAAGGGCCGCAACTCCGGAAAGTACACCGGATAACGCTGATTGACCGTAAACTGCGGCTGATCCGACTCCACATCGCTGAAGTCCGGGTTGAGGGTGGCATCCAGCACGATGTGATCTTTGAGGATGGCCTTGATCTCGCCGCCCGCCGTGCCTTCAAAGTGCCGCGTACTAAAGTAGGGATGCAGAGGGTCCAGCGTTTCCAGCGTGTGTTCGTTCTGCCCCAGCACATAAGGATTGATCTGCACATTGTGCGAGCCGGTCACCCCCTCAATGCCGCGCAGCGTTCCCTCCTGGCTGAGCACGCCGGTCACGCTGGCCTTGACCCGCGGCCAGTAGTCCACCTCGCTGTTGCGCGGCAGGTTCCGGATAAATACCGCACCCCAGTCCGCGCCATTGGAACGAAAACGCAGGCTGCGAAAGGGAATCGCGATAAGCGCCATCCATCCTGCGCTCGTCACTTTCGCATCCGAGTCCCAAACCTGGTCGTAGCTGTAATCCGCGCCGCTGTCATCGGACCACGCCGCGTCGGCCTGCACACCGGCCGGATTCACCGTGAACAGTACACCTTTTCTCCGGTCTTGAAACGGATCCAGCAGAACCGATACATTGTCGTCGGCCAGTACATTCTCGCGCCGGGCCAAATGCCCGCGAATCCCGGCTGGCTGGCGGTCGCGGCAAATAAATACGAAATAGAACGTGCTCTTGGTATGCCCGAGCCAGACTTCGGTCTTTTCCGTGCCCGGATCCCCGTCGCGGGGCGTGATCTGGGTGAAGCCGGTGAGTTTGAGCAGCTTGTCTTTCAGTTCGGGACGGGGTTCCATGCCGGTAAAGTCAGAGAGACTCACCCCTTCGGCAAGCAAGGGCACCCGGTAGGCGACCAGCGGAGCCTTCTGCGGTGCTGCCGGCTTCCCTGCCGGTCTGTTGCTCTGTGCCTGCGAAGCCTCCAGGGCAACCATCGCCACACATGCTACCCATCCCCAAGCCTTGCGCCTCATTCTTCAAAGGTAACCGACGATTTACACTTCCGTTCCTTTGTAGCTCTGAATATCCGCCCAATTTCCCGGAAAACAGCGACCTTCGTAACTAGGCCTTTGACCGCTTGTTTTTGTACCTACGGCGGGTGCCCCAGGTCCCGATTTTGGGACCTGGGAAAGCGGGAACCAGAAATACGAAATCATGCGGTCAAAGATCTGGGTCTCTGACAGCTTGAAGTTGTACCAACGCTGGGTGCCCCAGGTCCCGATTTTGGGACCTGGGATCGCATGATTCCAAAATACGAAATGATGCGGTCAAGGACCAGGGCCCAGGGCCCGTCATGCCATCGAGCGGATGATACTTCCATTTCGCACGAAAACCGGCATAAAATCACTCATTTTGTACCAGTTTTCTCCAAATAAAGGAACATGGAACGTCACCTTTTGCCCCCATAACTCCTGCCCGCCGCCAATAATCGTGCATCTACAGCGTCGCTCATCCTGCTCCGTCGCAGAAACCGCGCCATAACCTTGCCTTCCCCTCTAACTCTCCGCCTGGCGTCTGCTTCCTGATCTCTACCCACACCCCACCGACAACCGACCACTGACAACTGACAACTGTCTTTCTGCGTTACCCTAAGAACCTATGGGCCGCATCCGCATTCTTCCCGACCAGGTCGCCAACCAGATCGCCGCCGGCGAGGTCGTGGACCGGCCTGCCTCGGTGGTGAAAGAACTGCTGGAGAACGCCCTGGACGCCGGCGCCAGCCGCATCCGCGTGGAAGTGGAGGCGGGGGGACGCAAGCTCATTCGCATTGCCGACGACGGCCACGGCATGAACCGCGACGATGCCCTGCTGGCCTTTGAGCGCCACGCCACCTCCAAGCTGCGCACCGCCGACGACCTGCTCTCCATTGCCACTCTGGGCTTTCGCGGCGAGGCGCTGCCCTCCATTGCCTCGGTGGCCCGCGTGACGCTGGAAACCGCCACCGGCGAGGAAACCGCCGGAACCCGTATGGAGATTGCGGGCGGCAAGATTTTGCATGTGGACGACGCGGCCCTGCCCCGCGGCGCCACCATCGCCGTGGCCGACTTGTTCTTCAACGTTCCGGCGCGGCGCAAGTTTCTGCGCGCCGAGGCCACCGAGCTGGCCCACGTCACCGCGCTCGTCACCCACTACGCGCTGGTCCATCCGGAAATGCACTTCGAGCTGGTTTCGGCCACCCACACCCTTGTCTCCGCGCCGCCTGTAAGCCGCATAGCCGAAAGGATTTACCAGATTTTTGGCAAGGAGACGCTGGGCCAGTTGCTGCCCGTGGCCGCGGAGATGCCCCTGGCCCACGGCGGGCTGCCCGAGCCGCCCCCCTGGAAACGGGATCCCGACGAGCCGGCGCGCGATCCGGGGACACTGCGGCTGAGCGGCTTCTACAGCAAGCCGGAACTACAAAAGCTCAACCGCAATTCGATCTATATCTTTGTGAACAAGCGGCTTATCCGCGACCGGGCGCTGCTGCACGCGATCACAGAAGCCTATCGCAACGTGATTCCGCCCACCAGCTTTCCGGTGGTGCTGCTGTTTCTGGAGATGCCGCCCGAGGAAGTGGACGTGAACGTGCACCCCGCCAAAACCGAGGTGCGCTTCCGCCAGCAAAGCCTGATCCACGACTTCGTGCGCGACAGCCTGCGGACAGCGCTGATCAATGCGCGCCCCGCGGCAGGGTTCCTCGGTGCACACGCCGCCCCGGCCGCCAGCCCCTCGTTGATGCCGCCTGCCGTTTCCGCGCTTCCTGGCGCTCCGGAAAGTGTTTCGATGGAACAACTTGAGGACTCCGACCCAGGGGCGTACCAAAATGGCAGAGCCGAGGCCGCGGCGTTTCAGCTGACCCCGCGGGCACCCTCGCCGATGCCCGGCAAACTACCTTTCGGCGCGGGCTCTTTCGATCAAAGGGCCTGGGGAGAGGCGGCGTCCGCGCTGTTTACGCCGCCAGGACTCCCCATCACCGATGGCTGTTCGCCTGCGGGAGCTGGCGCTTACGATGCCTCAGGCACAGTTGTCGAGACAGCCCGGGTCGAGGCCGAACAGGCCGCCGCCAACTTGAACCACCTCGGCTCGCTGAAGCCGCTGGGGCAACTGCGGGAGTCGTTCATTTTGGCCTCCGGAGAGGATGGCCTGTGGATAATCGACCAGCATGTGGCACACGAGCGAATTCTTTTTGAGAAAATTTTACGCGACCGCCAGGTGGAGAAAGTGCAGCGCCAGCGGTTACTGATGCCCCTGCTGGTGGAACTGAAGCCGTGGCAAATGGTGGTGTTTGCGCGCATTGCAGAAGAATTGGAGCGCAACGGGTTTGAGGTGGAACCCTTTGGGCCACAGACACTTGCGGTAAAGGCCGCGCCGGTGGGGCTGGAGGGAACGGCCCTGGAGCGAATGCTAGGCGAAGTAATTGAGCAATCCGGTGCAGACACGGACGAACCAAAGCAGAATGAGGATCTTACCGCTCTGCGAACGCGAATTGCCGCCTCCATCGCCTGCCATTCGGCCATCAAGGTGAATACGCCGCTGGATCCGGTTCGAATGGAGTGGTTACTTTCGGAATTGGCAAAAACCGACCATCCAACGAACTGCCCGCATGGACGTCCAATAGCTTTGCTGTATTCTTGGAAGGAGATCCAGCGGGCCTTCCATCGCATCTAAAGCGTCGTGGAAGGTGGTCGTCCTCCTCTCAGGAGTGAGGGCAACCCGGCGCCAACGCCAGCCTGGAAGTGAGGTTTTTCTTTGACAGCAGAGCAATTGGAAGCATCGCGCGCCGAAAGGATGCGCCAGAACGGACACGGCACTCTCACACTGGAGGATGCCCGGACGTGGATTGAGGAGACCGGATTGTGTCTCTTCCTGCCCAGGCGGCAGTATTCTTCGTCGATCGCGCCGTCCTTTGTTGAGGCCGTAGCCGGTGAGCGGAACGCAACGCCCGATCCCAAGCATATTGCGGTAGCCGAAGAGTTGCTGGTGCGCCTGGAGACAGACGGCGTGGCGGTGCGGCTGAACCTTCTTGGCCTGCCCGGCGAACAGCCGGATTTTGTGGTGGCTGCCTGGGTTCTGCCCTACGTGTATGCTCTGCGCGGCGACCGCGACTGGCGGCGCAGCCCGCAACTGACCGGTTCGCGGCAGGTTTCGCAACTGGCCGTTCTGACCTACAAGTTGCTGGAGACCGGCGATGCCACCATTGCCGATTTGACCCGCGCCCTGGGCCGGGAAGTGACCGAGACCGCTGTTCTGCGGGCCATCACCGAGCTCTGGCAACAGCTTCGCATTATCCCCATCGTCTTTGCGCCCGGTCAGGCTGCCGAATGGCAACTGCTGCGCCAGCGCTTCCAGAAAGCCATTGCCGAAGGCGCGTCAACTTCGCAGGTGACCGCGATCTCCGTGCTGGCCTCAATCTACCTGCAGGCCGTCATTGCCGCCAGCATGGAAGAGGTCGAACTGTTCCTGTCGCCGCTGACAGCGCGCAGCAAGATCCGCGAAGTGCTGCGCGGCCTGGTTGCGACGCGCCAGGTACACACCATTTCACTGGGCCACGCGCCGCACTTCTACGTCGCCGGGACGCTGCCCGAGTTTGCCCCGGCTCCGACGATCTACTCCAGTTCGTCCATGCCGGCCTCCGCCTACTTCATGCACTCCCGTGAGGAGGATGAGGCAGTTACAGAGCCCGTTGCACCGCAGAAAACCGTAGAAGCACCGATTTCAGCTGTTTCCGCTGTTCCTGCTGTGCCCGCTGCTCTGCCGGCTGCACAGAAAACCGCCGAATCGCACGCGCCGCGGCCAGCGGCCGCCCACAAGCCTGTTGCCGCGGGAAAGCCTGCCGCCGCACGGCCGCACTTTAGCCGTCCGGCCGCTCACTCCCGCGACCGCAAGCCGGCACAGACGGCCACCGGCAGCCGCCCGGCCCGGCGCGGCAGTTCGGATTCCCGGCCTGCCGGCGCCCACACGGCCAGCGGCTCAAGGCCTGCCAGCGGTGCGCGCTGGAGCGCAAATGCCGCCTCCGGCGCCAATGGCAAGCGCAACGGAACCCACTCCAGCACTGGCGCACGGCCCAGCGGAAACGGCAGCCGCCCCTCGAGCAGCGCGTCTGGCGCACGGACGGCAAAGCCTGCTGCTTCGGCCTGGGGCCGCAGCAGCAGCGCCAAGCCCGCCGGCAAGTCCGGCGGATCGGCCCGTGGCAGCAACCTTCCCCGAAAGGACTCCCGCACCGATGCGCGGCCGGCGCACAGCAGCCGCAAGCCAACCCTGACGGCGGGCAGTAAAGCCGGAAACAGCAAGCAGTTTGGCTTTACGGCCCGGCCCAAGCAGGACACGAAGAAGCGCGGATGAGTGCAGACGAAAGAGCATTGCGCGCAGTTGAGCCCAGACGGAAGATCATTGTCGCCATCGACGGGCCTTCCGGCGCGGGCAAGAGCACCATTGCGCAGCATCTGGCGCGGCATTTCGGCCTGTTGAACCTGGAGACGGGCGCCATGTATCGCGCCTTCGCGCTCAAGGCGCTGCGCGCGGCAGTCCCCCTGGACGAAAGTGCGAAGCTGGAAGAGCTTGCCGCTCAGACCACAATCCGCCTGGAACCCGGCGAGGAGCACAATCGCGTGCTGCTCGACGGCGAGGACGTGACCGGCCTGATCCGTAACCAGACCGTCACCGATGCCGCCTCACGCGCAAGTGTGTATCCAGCCATACGCGCCTGGATGGTGCAACTGCAGCAGCAGTTGGGCGCAGAAGGCAACGTAGTGATGGAAGGACGCGATATCGGCACTGTGGTTTTTCCTCATGCCGAAGTCAAAATCTTCCTGGATGCGGCTCCTGAGGTTCGGGGTTTGCGGCGCTTTGACCAGCTCGACCCCAAGGCCGATATACAGCCGGAAGAGGTGATCCGCGACCTGCGCGCCCGCGATGAGCGGGACCGCAACCGCGCCGATTCACCGCTGAAGGCCGCTGCGGACGCTGTGGTGCTGGACTCGACCAAATTGACGTTGGAAGAGACCGTGCTGGCGGCCGATGCAATCGTGGCTGCAAAGCTGACTTAGAGCAAAACGCGCGTTCTTGTGTCCTGTTCAATGCATGCGAGGTCGCCGCTCCCTGAGGTTCGCGGCGACTTGGATGAACTACTTTCGGGATACACCAACTCTGGTCTTGCTATAGCCCCGTTCCAGCAGCAAGCAGTTCCATCGGTTTTCTCCCACTTTTCCTCTACTACCGTGATTTCTGGAGGATGCGCAGCCTCCAGCGCCAAAGGCCGCCGAGTGGCTGAATTACCTCCCTGCCAGGGCATGTTTCGTGATGCCGTGCGAAAAAAATAATGTCTGATTTTATCAAATCCTTCTGTTTTTTTAAGCGAGAATAATAGCATGTTGATAGTTTCGGCTTTTTATCGTCATGATGGGGCTGAAACGCAGCAGCGCAACTGCAACTAGGGACGCCCTTTGGCTCTGCTCAGGGCAGGGCACGCTTTTAATTAGCGTTTTTTCTCTCCGGGTGGAATACTGTGCTGCACTCGCTTGATGCACAATCAAGGCATCGGAGCGGTAACAACAGAACAGCGCGGTAATCCCCTGGACAAGCTGATTTATAAGATATGGAGCCTGAAATGTCGACTCTTTGCAGCGCTTGTGGATCTTCCAACTTTCGCACTTCCCATTTTCGCCTAGACGACCTTCTTCGCTTGCTGCTTCTGCAATTCCCGGTGCGGTGCCGCACTTGCGAGAAACGGAGCCATGTATTCATTTGGCAAGTCTTCAAAATCAGGCGGGAAGCGCAGATCCGCCACAGGAAAGCGCGGTAGGGCAGTAACCCGCGGCCAGGCACAGAGTCGTGGAGAGGGGCATGGCTGTCAAGCTAGGGGGCCAACGACTAGCTACGACGAGCCGCGACAGGACCATGCGCTCGGGAAGCTGCGCACAAGCTCTGTCCATGCTGCGGGATCATGCTATAGGCTCATAGATGTATGGAAATTACCTGCACACGCTGTCACCAGACTATCCAGGCCGAGAACTGCTACTGCCCGGCCTGCGGTCTGCCACAACTGGTTTACGCGCCAGACGGCGCCCCCGGGCAGGCCTTGCCGGAGCGGTTGAATGAGCCTGTGCGGGATGCGAGCAGCGTGGACTGGAAGCCGGGATTGCGCGCGGCTCTGCTGCTGGCGATCCCCGCCGGGCTGTTGTCGAGCGGACTTTCGCCGGTAGGAGCGCTGGGGCTGTTCTGGATGGCCGCAGCGGCGGCCTGGGCGGTAGTGCTGTATGTGCGCAGCCAGAAACCGGCATGGATCACCATCGGTGCAGGTGCGCGGATCGGCCTGGTAACCGGCCTGCTGGCCGGGTGGCTGGCGTTCAGCATCAGCGGCGGTACGCTTTTTGTGGAGCGGTATATGCTTCACCAATCCAGCCAGATTGACGGGGAATGGAAGAGCCGCGTGGACACGAGCCAGCAACTGACCCAGCAATGGACGGCGAGTATGAACACAGCGGACGCGGCTCAGGCGCAGGCCACCAAGACCCAGATTCAGAATTTCATGCTGACACCGGAAGGGCACGCCGGTTTTGAGTCCTTCGGGTTTGCGATCAATACGATTTTCCTGCTGTTTTTTGCTGCCGGCGGCGGCGCATTGGGAGCGCGGCTGCTGGCGCGCAACCGGCGACCGGAGATCTAGATTTTTTCATTGGTCAGGCAGGACACGCCTGGCCGTAAAAGCAGAATGTTTCCCGGCTCCGTGCAAGGCGCTGCGTTCCGTTTGACTGGTTCGCGACTTGCCGGAGGGCGGCAACCCCTCGTATCATCCTGCGAGAGACAAGCGGCGAGAGAGTACACATCATGAGCGAAACCCAAGAAAAACCCAGTCTGCGCATCAAGAGCAGGCTGATGTCCGCCTCGGAGATCGAGCGCACCCTGGTGCGCCTGGCCCACGAGATTGTCGAGAAGAGCAACGGCAGCGAAGGTCTTGCGCTGGTAGGCATCAAGCGCCGCGGCATTCCGCTAGCCGAGCGCCTGGGCAAGCTGATCTCCGGAATCGAGAAGCACCCTGTGGATACAGGCACGCTGGATATCCAGTTCTACCGCGACGATCTGACCACGGCCGGCTCGCGCCCGATCGTGACGCCCGGAGCGATCGGCTTTGATGTGGAGGGCCGCGATGTGGTGCTTTGCGACGACGTGCTCTACACGGGCCGTACGGTGCGCGCCGCGCTGGACGCGCTGTTCGACCACGGCCGTCCGCGCCGCGTGCAATTGGCGGTGCTGATCGACCGCGGCCATCGCGAACTGCCTGTGGAGGCAACCTACATCGGCCGGCGGGTTCCGACCAGCCAGCGCGAGATCATCGAAGTGAAGTTTCAGGAGATCGACAACGACGAGCAGGTTCTGCTTGTTGAGCGGGAAGACTAAAGAAACAGCTTCCAGCCTCTAGCTTCCAGCGAAGAGCTAGGGGCTGGAGGCTGAGCTCTGAACCGGACCGGAGCCCGGTGCTCCGTTGTAGATTCCGAATGAACCCAGCCGCAGTCCCTGTTCGCCGCCAACGGAACACCCCGCCTGTAGCCCCTTCGCCGTTTCCCTACCACCCTGGCTCGCTGCTCTCGGTAGAGGATCTGAGCCTGGAGGGCGTGAGCCACATTTTGCGCCGCGCCACGGCCCTGGAGAACGAGAACCCGCTGGTACGGGATCGCATCCTGGCCAAGCGGCGCGTGGCGCTGCTCTTCTACGAATCCTCGACACGGACCCGCACCAGCTTTGAGCTGGCCGCGAAGGGACTGGGCGCCGACACCACGCTGGTATCAAGCCTTTCCTCGAGCATCGAAAAGGGCGAGACGCTGAAAGACACGGGCCTGACGCTGCGCGCGCTGGGAGCCGAAGCCATCATTCTGCGGCACAACTCCTCTGGAGCGCCGTGGCTGCTGGAGGAGGCGACCCGCCTGCCGGTGCTGAACGCCGGCGACGGCATGCACCAGCATCCCACCCAGGCTCTGCTGGATTTGCGGGCGATGCTCAATCACCTGCGGCCGGGCCTGGAAACCGTCACAGAGGAAACGCTGGCGGGCGTCACGGTGAGCATCACCGGCGACATTTTGCACAGCCGCGTGGCCCGCTCGAACATGTTGTTGCTGCCGCGGCTGGGCGCGCATGTGGTGCTGTGCGGGCCCAAAGAGCTGCTGCCGGAACTGGCGGACACCATGGGGCCGGGCATCACCGTGGAGCGGGACTTCGAGGCCGCGCTCGATCAATCCCAAGTGGTGATGATGCTGCGCATTCAGGCCGAGCGGCTGGCCGGCATGCAGCTCGATCTGGAAGAGTACAAGGCGGGCTACCAGCTCAGCTCCGAGCGGCTGGCAGCACATGCCCCGCAGGCGCTGGTGCTGCATCCGGGACCGATTATCCGCGGGCTGGAACTGACGGCCGAGGTGGCCGATGGGCCGCAGTCGGTGATTCTGGAACAGGTGCGGCATGGCGTGGCCATCCGCATGGCGGTGGTGGAGCGCGCTCTGACAGCGGCACAGCAAGAGGGAGGCCGCGCATGACGGCACTGGTGATTCGCGGCGGGTATTTGATCGATCCGGCGGCGGGAGTGGACGGGCTGCGGGACGTTCTGCTGAAGGACGGCAAGGTGGCTGAAATTGCCGCTCCGGGCAAGCTGAAGCTGGCCAACGGGGACGAAGTTCTGGACGCGACGGGATTGATCCTGGCGCCGGGGCTTGTCGACATGCACGTCCATCTGCGCGAGCCCGGACAGGGCTACAAGGAGACCATCGCCAGCGGCACGGCGGCGGCGGCGGCGGGCGGTTTCACTTCAGTTGCGGCCATGCCCAATACAACGCCGGTGAACGACTCGCCGGAGACTACGCGCTGGATGCTTTCGCCGGAGC
>CAVZNE010000042.1:0-3845 GCA_963776445.1 Terriglobales bacterium | reverse complement strand
ACAGGCTGGATGTTGGAGGAGTTACTGGCATTGCGGCACTCGAATGGGCACGCAATGGTCCGCATCTATGGGCCGGCGACAACCGAGGCGCGGGGTGGCACGGTAACATTGAACCTCTATGACCCGGAAGGGCACTTACTGGATTACCGGCGCGTGGAGGAGTTAGCGGGAGAAGAAAATATTTCATTACGGACCGGGTGCTTTTGCAATCCCGGATTAGGGGAGATGGCCGAGGGACTGACGGAAGAGGACATGGAAGCCGCGCAAACACTTGGCGCGGAGGTAAACCTGATGAGCTTCCTGCGGTTGATGCAGGGCCGCGGACACAAAAGCGCTGGAGCGATTCGCGCATCGACCGGACTGATCAGCAACTTCGAGGACGTGTGGCGGTTCGTGCAGTTTGTGAGTGGATTCCGCGATCAGTCGCGGCTGGCGATCGGCGAGGCCAGTTTCAACGTCGATTCATGCCGAATCATCCGGGATGGAAGTTAATAACTTCAAAGAGCAGGGCATCAACGTGTTTCCCCCGCCGATGCCCTTTTCTTTGCTCGCCAGAATATGTGTTATCTCACACACCCCGCGCGAAAGGCCACTGCCCCAGCCGCCGGGCGCGGACCATGTAGATGAGCGTGCCCAACACGCCAATGCCTATGGCAATGGCAAGTCCGCCAAGCGCGTGACTGCGGTTGACCAGCAGGAAGTAGAAGCCTCCCATTGCGACGAGCGGAGGAAGCGGAAAAAGCGGCATCTTGAAGGGGCGCGCCATATCCGGCCTCGTTATTCGCAGCATGATGACGCCCACCTGTTGTGGAAAGAATTGAATCAGAATGCGGGTAATCACCGATATGGTAATGACCTGCGTGAACGTGAACATGCAGAAGAGCATGGCTACAGCTCCCATCGCTATCAGCGAACGATGAGGTATGCCGAGACGTGGATGAACTGCGCCCAGATAATGGAAGTAGTTGCCGTCGCAGGCGGCAGCATAAGGCACACGGGAGTAGCCGCGCAACAGCGAGAAGACTGAGGCGAAGGCTGTCCAGATGATCAACGCGGCCATGAACCGGCCGGCCATGCTGCCAAAGGCGGACTTTGTAATGTCAGCCACCAGTTGCAGGCGAACCGCCTCGCCGGCGGTAGCGTGCACCGCGGCATCGCGCAGCGAAGGCAGCGCGGCCAGGTTCATGGCCACGTAAAACCCTAAAACAATAAGTACCGAAAACAGAATGGCGCGCGGAATTGTCCGCTGCGGCTTGCGCACCTCGCCGCCTAGAAAACAGATGTTGTAGTAGCCCCAATAACAATAAGTCGTGAGCAGCGTTGCCTGCGCCAGGCCACCTATCGCCGCAGGGAGGGAGAGCGGAGGCGATACCGGCATGTGCCATCCGCCGGTGGCCGATGCCTGGGTCATGCCGGAAACAACAACCCCTGCAATGGCTGTCAGAACTCCGGCAAAAAGCACCCAGGCCAGCCGCGTAACGGAATTCAGATTGCGGTAGAGCAGCACCACGACCAGCAGGCAGGTGGCTGCGGCCGCGAAGTTGGAGTAGTGCAGCGCAGGCAAGGCGGCGATAGGTGCGTGATCGAGCCCCGGCCAGAACCATGCAAGAAAGCTGGATAGCCCGATGCAACCTGAAGCGATCGACAGCGGCGCAGTGAAACTCACCTGCCAGACGTAAAGAAAACTGAGCCAATTGCCGGCGCGTTTCGATCCGTAGATTTCGCGGAGAAACGCGTAAGAGCCGCCCGCGCGCGGGAATGCCGCGCCCAACTCCGCCCAGACAAGGCCGTCCGCCACTGCAATGGTCGCACCGATCACCCAGGCCCACACCGAGAGCCGGTAGCCCGCAGCGGCAATCACCAGCGGCAGTGCAATGAACGGGCCTACGCCAATCATCTCCAATACATTAAAAAGGACCGCGGATCGAAGGCCGATATTGCGCTGGAGATGCGGGTTTTCAGCAGCGGCGGATTCGGTGAGAGTCATAGAATCGATATGCCTTCCGTCTTATGCCCGGCTTGTACTTCGATAAGCAAATGTTCAGACTTCCCGGCACAGAAATAGGTCCTGTGTACCGCGATATGTTACAACCTGACCATCAACTAGACAGCACTTGAAGCCAGTTGCAATCGAGCGGCTTCACGCAAACGCTCTCGCGCACCGCGGAATCGATCAAGATGCGCTTGCAGTTTCTGCCGGTCTGAAATCAACAGTTGACGGGCCCTCTCGATCTCCGGTTCAAGAACCTCTGGAGCAGGACCGCCATCGATCTTGCGCACCGCGACAAAGTTCGCCGCCTGCAGCGCGCGTTCGAGCAGGCCCGGCTCAGGAGTTGGAAGATGTGGGTATTGCTCAACAAGAATCTGCCTGACAAAAGCAATCATCTTGCCCGCATCAAACTTGCCCTGCATCTCCTTTACAGCTTTTGACACAATCTCGTGCGCCACATGAAAGCTCATGCCCGTAGAGCGCACAAGCGTATCCGCCAATTCCGTGACCGTAAGGAAATTTGCGTCCGCGCAGGCGGCCATTCTGTCTGTGCAGACTTCCACTTCTTCCAGAACCCCGGCAAGTAGCTTGAGGCTTCGCTCCGCATCGTCGAAGGCCGAATAGACCATCGGTTGCAGGTCGTCTTCGCTGTCGTTCATGTCGGTAAAGGGCGTATTGTGCAGGCAGCCGAGTGTCGCTTGGGACTGGGTCAAAGCCTTGCTGGCAAGAATACGCACATGCTCAAGCGGAACCGGATTGCGCTTCTGAGGCATGATGCTGCTGATCTGAACATAGCCGTCGCTCAAACGCAGGTAATTGAATTCCACGCTGCACCAGAGCAACAGATCCTGTGCCAGGCGGCCCAGATTCAACATGCAGGTCGCCAGCACCGAACAGCTCTCCGCAAGATAGTCGACGGCAGCAATCGCGCCGTAGGAATTGACTTGCAGGCCGTCGAAGCCGAGCATCTGCGCGACGTAGCGGCGATCGATTGCGAACCCTGTCGTCGTAATCGCGCAGGCGCCCATCGGGGAGCGATTGACCCGCGGCATGGCTGCATTCAGGCGCTCGAAGTCACGCTCGAAACACTCGATAATCGCCATCAGATAGTGGCCGAGAGTTGTGGGCTGTGCTGGTTGATTGTGCGTATAGGCCGGCATCAGGCTGGCGCGATGCTTCCAGGCCAGTTCCACCAGCGCTTTGCGCACATCCAGGAGCCGCGACATCAGAGCGGCGAGCCGTCCGCGCAGAACCATGCGATACATGGCTAGATCGATGTCATTTCTGCTGCGCGCCGTGTGCATCTTGCCGGCATTCTCATACCCGCAAACAGCCGCCAGTTCCCTCTCTACATAGAAATACAGATCCTCGAAGGTGCCATCGTATGCGGCATTCCGGATTTTCTCCAGGTCCAGTCCATTGAGCGCGCTCAGACATTGCGTAACTTCATTGCGCTCCATAATGCCCTGGCGTCCGAGCATCAACGTGTGCGCATATTGGATTTCAAGCAGAGAGTCGAGATAGTACCGTTTAGCATCCACAAAGACCGGAGCAAGCACAGTGTCAAGATAGATAGGTGCAGGGAAGACCGACTTTTGCTCTCCAGCTACATCTTCCGCCATGGTGTCCTTTCGAGTAATTATCCCACGAACGAGGCGGGACTATGCAGCGGATGCGGACAAGACCAACGCGTTGTTTGCATCCTGCTTTGTGTGGCTGGAACTCTCATGCTCATCCATCCGGAAACTCCATCTTGTGTGCCGGGTGGCTCACGAGTTGGAGTTTCCTGGACGGACTGCTTGAAATGTCAAACTCAGACTGCCCCCGGCAGGGCCGGGGGGCTCCCAGTTGAATT